>NZ_JAMYTN010000012.1:0-257030 GCF_040322455.1 Mesorhizobium sp. M0139 | reverse complement strand
CCGGCGCTGCGGTTGCGCGGCCGGGCGGGGATTTCCTCGGAGCGAAGTTCTAGCAAAAGATCAGGCATCAGAGTTTCTCCACCCGCATGCCTTCTCCCTGATTGCGCGTCCTCGCGCCTCCGGCGCTGCGGTTGCGCGGCCGGGCGGGGATTTCCTCGGAGCGAAGTTCTAGCAAAAGATCAGGCATCAGAGTTTCTCCACCCGCATGCCTTCTTCCTGATTGCGCGTCCTCGCGCCTCCGGCGCTGCGGACGCGCGGCTGGGCGGGGATTTCCTCGGAGCGAAGTTCTAAGAGCAGGTCTGGCATGGTTAAGCTCCCACTCTCCCCTTGATGGGGAGGGTCGGCGCGTAGCGCCGGGGTGGGGTGGCGACCTCTCAGCCGCCGATACCTTCGGCACCATCGCGCAAACGCAGGTGTGATTTTCGTTCTTCCACCGCCGCATAGATCGTATCGAGCACGGAATCCAGTTCGTTTTTGATTTCATGGTTCCAGAAGCGAATGACGCGGTAGCCTTGGCTCTCGAACCATTTCGTTCGACGCTCGTCATGGCGCAGCTGGTCATCGAAGCTGTGATGGGCACCGTCCACCTCAATGATCAGCTTCAGCCGGTGGGAGATGAAATCAGGGAAGTAAACGCCTACCGACGCCTGCCTGCGAAAATGAGTGCCTTCTACTGGAATGCGCCACAGATGCCGCCACAGGATGCGTTCCTCGTCGGTCATCGCCGCGCGAAGCCTTTGCGCAGACTGCAGCTTGAATCGATCGAGTTTTGGCATGGAACGTCGCGCTGTCACCCCCACCCCCCGCTTCGCGGCGACCTCCCCCATCTAGGGGGAGGTAAGAGGGCATGGCAACTCGGCTGACCGCTGTTTCCAGGAATTTTGACCCCCCCTGTCGGGCCGCAACCAGCCCGCCCGTCCTTTGATCAAAGATTTCCATGAACCAAACGCAGCGCTGAAGCGACCAACGCTCAGGCAGGGACCTATTGGCTGAACGACCATGAAAACGGCATCGAGACTTCTCCAGATCATCGCGCTCAGCGCCTGTTTCGCCGCGCAGGTGCATGGCGCCTTCTCGATGCCGGGCGTACGGCAGGCTATGCGGACCATGGCGGGGTCGACTGGCCCGATGTTGGCCCCAATCAACATTTCCCTCGAAATGATGAAGTGAGCCTCAGGCGGCGAGCCCGCCGGCCTGGGTCTGCAAAAATGCCTCGCCGCAGGCTTTCGCCAGATTGCGCACCCGCAGGATGTAGCTCTGCCGCTCGGTCACCGAAATCACGCCGCGCGCGTCGAGCAGGTTGAAGACGTGGCTGGCCTTGATGCACTGGTCATAGGCCGGGAAGACCATGCGGTGCATCGGCAGATTGTCGTTCGAAGCCGGGGCGCCGGCCGCGAGCAGCGCCTTGCATTCGGCTTCGGCGTCCTCGAAATGCCTGAGCAGCATGGCGGTGTTGGCATATTCGAAATTGTGCCTGGAATATTCCTGCTCGGCCTGCAGGAAGACATCGCCATAGGTGACTTTTTCGGCGCCTTCTCGGCCATTGAAGTTGAGGTCGTAGACATTGTCGACGCCCTGCACATACATGGCCAGCCGCTCCAGGCCGTAGGTCAGTTCTCCCGCCACCGGCGCGCATTCGATGCCGCAGACCTGCTGGAAATAGGTGAACTGCGACACTTCCATGCCGTCGCACCAGCACTCCCAGCCGAGCCCCCAGGCGCCAAGCGTCGGGCTTGCCCAGTCGTCCTCGACGAAGCGAATGTCGTGCAGCAACGGATCGACGCCGATCGCCTTGAGCGAGCCGAGATAGAGCTCCTGCAGGTTCGGCGGGTTGGGCTTCAGGATCACCTGGTACTGGTAATAATGCTGCAGCCGGTTGGGGTTTTCGCCGTAGCGGCCGTCCTTGGGCCGGCGCGAGGGCTGGACATAGGCGGCGTTCCAGCCCTTGGGCCCGAGCGCGCGCAGCGTGGTGGCCGGATGGAAGGTGCCGGCGCCGACTTCCATGTCGTAAGGCTGCAGGATGACGCAGCCATAGGCGGCCCAGTAATTGTGCAGGGTCAGGATCAGCCCCTGGAACGAGCGGCTGGGATGTATATGGGCTGGACTGTCTGACGTCACGGCGGCCTCGGAAAGCGCTGAAATGATGCCATTCCCTAGTTGCCGGGCCGGCTAGCGTCAAGGCAGCGCCTATCGCCGCCTTGATGAGAGGTTGAACGCTTTGCTTCGGACTGGCCCATTGCCGGACGGTGCCGGTGGCCGTTTGCTCGCCCAGCTTCAACGACAGAGGTTCAGCCATGCAAGGCCAGCTCACCGTACGCCCCGTCACCCGAGAGGATTACGAGCAATGGCTGCCGCTGTGGGACGGCTACAATGCGTTTTACGGCCGCTCGGGGGAGACCGCCCTGCCCGGTGACATCACTGCAATGACATGGTCGCGCTTCTTCGATGCCTATGAGCCTATGCATGCGCTGGTCGCGGAGAGCGAAGGCAAGCTTCTCGGTCTTGTCCACTATCTCTATCACCGCACCACGACGGCGATTTCGCCGAACTGCTATCTGCAGGACCTCTTCACCAATGAGGCGTCGCGCGGCAAGGGCGTCGGCCGGGCACTGATCGAAGACGTCTATACCAGGGCGCAAACCGCAGGCTCCAGCCGCGTCTACTGGCTGACACACGAAACCAACCACACGGCGATGAAGCTCTACGACAAGATCGGCGATCTCTCGGGCTTCGTCGTCTACCGAAAGCTGTTCTAGAATGAGCGCCAACGCTGGGTCTGCGCCGCGTCGCTTCGCTCCTTGCTCCGCCATAGAATGACGATCGCGATAGGGCGTCTCTATCTCTTTGTTCTGTCGCAATTCCGAACGGAAAACCGCGCACACTTTTCCTGGAATTGCTCTAAGACGCCAAGCCGAAACAAAAACGGGGCTCAGCGAGCCCCGTTTCATCAGAAGTATGGCCCGATCACCCTTTCGGCGCTGGCGGGGTGGCCGGCTTGACTTTCGGGGTTTCCTGCGCCGTGTTGGATTCGATCGGCGGCAGGCCCTTCATCAGCTTCTGCTGCAAAATGGCAAGCACATCGGGATCCGGCTTCAGGTCGCGCGCCTGGTTCCACTGGAAAGTGGCTTCGAGCTTGCGGCCGACGCGCCAATAGGCATCGCCGAGATGGTCGTTGAGCACCGGATCTTCCGGCTTGAGCGACACGGCGCGCTCCATTTCGCGCACGGCGTCGTCGAACCGGCCCATGCGGAAATAGGCCCAGCCCAGCGAATCGACGATGTAGCCGTCGCTCGGCCTGAGGTCGACGGCCTTCTGGATCATCGCCAGGCCTTCCTTGAGGTTCATGTTCATGTCGACCCAGGAATAGCCGAGATAGTTCAGCACCTGCGGCTGGTCGGGGAACAGTTCCAGCGCCTTGAGGAAGTTCGGTTCGGCCTTGGGCCATTCCTTCAGCCGCTCATAGGCGATGCCGCGCTGATAGTAGATGTTCCAGTTGGCATTGGTCGGCGTCTTCAGCACCGCGACCGCCTTGTCGTAGAGAGTGGCGGCGGAGCGGAAATCCTCCTTCGAGGCATAGACCCCGCCCAGCGCCAGATAGGCGCGCATGTCATCGGGGTGAGCTTCGACGAATGCCTTGAGATGGGCGATCGCCTCGTCGTGACGGTTGAGATCGGCAAGGTTGAGGCCGAGCTGCAGGTCGGAAAGCTCCTTCAGCGGCGAGGAGGCTGGAATGCGGCTATAGAGCGCAATGGCGCCTTCGCCGTCCTTCAGCTGCTCCGCAACGGCGGCAAGCTGCACCAAAGCGGCGTCGCTGTCTGGCTTGAGCGCGAGCGCATATTGCAGATAGAGGCGCACGAACGGCTCGCCGCCGCCGCGATTGAGCGCGATGGCGAGGTCGAGCAGGATTTCAGCGGCGCCTTCGGAGGGACTGGCGACGAAGGGCTCGATCTTGTCGCCCTTGCTGATCCTGTCGCGAAGCGCCTGGATGTCGAGCTTGCCGGGCGCGAACGCCTCGGCCTTGTCGAGCACGTAGAGCGCCTTGTTCTTGTTGCCCTTGCGCGCCAGGAAAGACGCGTAGGCCTGGGCGTTGCGCATCCATGTCTCGGGCGCGGCACCGCCGGCCGTGACGTCGGTCAGGGTCGCGTCATAAAGCGCGTCGGCCTTGTCCGATAGGCCTGCGGCATCGGCGATCAGCGCGCGGTGGAAGGACTTGAACAGGCCGAACCAGTCAGGCCCCTGCAGTTTGTCGATCGAGGCCATCGCCCCGGTGGGGTCGCCGGCGCCCTCTTGTGCCCAGCCGGACATGACGCCGGAAATCAGTCGGTCGAGATCGGATTCGAGCGACAGCTTGAGCCAGTACTGCGCCTTGGTGAAATCCTTCTTGTGGAAGGAATCGACCGCCAGAGCCAGACGCGAGAAGCGCTCGACGTCGGGAACTCCCTTGAGCTTGTCGGCATAGACCAGCGATTCCTCGAAGCGGCCTTGCGCGATCAGCGACAGCATCAGGCTTTGCTGCAGTGAGGTGTCGCCGGGATTGAAGGCGAGCGCCTGCTTGTAATAAGCGATGGCATTGTCGAGGTCGTTGTCGCCTTCGGCGATGCGGGCGGCGAGATAGGCGCCCGAGAAGGAGGTGATCTTGACCGGGTCGGTCGATTCCTTGGCGTAGGCAGGCAGCGGAGAAATCGCCATCCCTGCCACAATTGCCAGCCCCGCGAGCCAGCGCGCACGTCCTTGCCGCATCGTATCCCTTTCAGCCAAGCGCCATCCCGCGTCGGCGCGGAGAAGCCATAGACTCGATGTTTCCTGACAAAGCATGGCCTTTTTGGGGTCAGGCTGCAATCCGGGCCGAATTCACAATCGGGTCACCCGATTAACAAACCATGGCGACGCAGACACTGTCGGTTCCGACAATAGCAGATCGGGGTTGGGAGCTACAGCCTGACATCGCGATATCCGCCTGCCGCTATCGTGCTGCACAGGCCGGCCCACTCGCAACCCTGGCAGGCCTCACGCGTCACGCCGGCTGAAAAGGCCGCGCGCGAGGCGGCAAGCGTTGCCGCGTCGAGGCTGAGACGGACGCCGGCCTCGATCGGCCGGGCCAGCAGCTTGCCGACATCGCGTGCTGCCAGCTCGTCCCGGCCTACGGCGCTTTCGCGCAAGCAGTGGGGCTCGGCCTCGCCGAGCAGCGGCCGGCAGATGTCGTCGGGGCCGGAGACGATCAGAATATCCTCGCCCCGGCCCAGACGTTTCGCGATCACGTCATAGTTGGCGACGAAGGCTGCGCTGTACCCTTCGCCGATATAGGTCAGCAGGCAAAGCAGATGGTGGGAGCGCAGCCGGACGGTCATCGGTCAGGACGCACCAGCGGAGCCTGTTCCATCCCGATGGTATCGGGATGGGGCTCCATTTTTTTGTTTGAGCATGATCTCTTCCGAAAACCGGACTCTACTTTCGGGATCATGCTCCTGCCGGGTCCGCCTTGTTGCTCCAAAACAGCTTGAGCGTCGCGGCGCCGAGCGCCGATTTCAGCAGGCCGCCGACGAGGAATGGCAGGAAACCGAAAGCGATGGCCTGTTCGAGGCCGATCATGACGGCGAGCCAGGCCGTGCCGAGAACCAGGCAGGCGAGGTTGCCGAGGACCATGCCGGCGAAGGCGAGCAGCACGCGGTTGCCGTTCCAGCCGCGCTCGGCCAGCCAGCCGACAAGCGCGCCGACGAGCGGGAAGGCGAAGAGATAACCGCCCGTTGCCCCGACGAAATACGACGCGCCCGCTGCCCCTCCGGACAGGACAGGAAAGCCCACGGCGCCCTCGGCGAGCCAGGCGATGATGGTCATGGCGCCAAGCCGCCAGCCATAAAGTGCGCCGACCAGCGTCACGGCGAAGGTCTGCATGGTGACCGGCACCGGCACCATCGGCACCTCGATCTGGGACAACAGCGCCAGAAACAGCGTACCGAGGACGACGGCCGCGGCCTGCCAGCTATGCGAGCGGGTTTGCAGGCGCAACGGGCTGAAGGACGGCTTGGACGGCGAAAAGGCGATGTCGGTCATGGTTGCTTCCTAGCTGGTTTGAAATTATAGATAATTTTGTTGTTCGATCTATTATCGAATCCATATTTGCGCGGGAATGGCAACCCTCACCCTAAAAAGGCTTGGGCTTGCGTGTCGAATAAAGGACATTTGGAAAGGCTGGCGGGACAGCACCCCCCTCTGGCCTGCCGGCCATCTCCCCCGCAAGTGGGGAGATCGGATGTCGCCTTTGCTTTCGCCAATGGCCGACGTTGCAGGACTAACGCAACGGCAAAGCTGTTGATCTCCCCGCTTGCGGGGGAGATGTCCGGCAGGACAGAGGGGGTGTGAAGGATCGCTACGCGCGGAATCCGACGACTTGTCCCTTCGTCCCTACCCGACGATGGCAAACGCTTCGCGCATCTTGCCCGACGCGGTCTTGACTGGTTTCTGGCCGATCCACTGCACGTGCCGGCCAAGCGTGGCGGCGGCCGATTCGGTGTTGCCTTGCCGCAGCGCGCTGAGGATCGCGCGATGATCCTGGTCGGTGCGGATTTCCCATTCCGAGCGCCAGGCGGCGAACAGGAAGCGGGCGCTTGCTGCGTGCAAATCGTCGATGGTGGCGATGAGCCGCGGCATGCCGCAGGGCGCCAGGATCAGCCGGTGGAAGGTGCGGTTGGCCTCCTCCCAAGAGCGGACATCGCGGGATTTGTCGCCGGCCTTTGTGGCTTCTTCGGCAAGGTTGAGAATGGAAGCCGTCAGATGCGGCGCGGCATGGCGCAGCGCCAGCACTTCGAGGGCTGCCCGCATTTCGGCGACTTCCCTTACCTCGCCGAGATCGAAAGCGGCGACGCGCACGCCCCGCCTGGGCTCACTGACCGCCAGCCCTTGCGCCTCCAGGCGCCGGAAGGCTTCGCGCACCGGGACATGGCTGGTCTGGAATTCCTCGGCGATGTGATCCTGCCGCAGCCGGGCGCCGGGTTCGATCGCGCCCGATATGATGCGATCCGCCAGCACCTTGCTGATGCGCACGGCGATGGTGTCGTCTGCGGTCTTTGCCATGTTTTATAGATAATTTGCACTGCTGCCGATTGTCGAGCGGTGATTGCCCGATTTTGCGTGCAAACTTGCTTTGGCGCCAGGCGCGGGTCAGTTCACCCGGCTGATGCAGAAGTCGATGACGTCGATGAGCGCCGATTTCTGCGGCGTCGCCTCCAGCGGTGCCAGCGCATCGCGGGCGATCTCGCCGAAATGGCGGGCCCGTCCGATGGTGTCGGCAATGGCGCCATGGCGGGTCATCAGGCCGATCGCCTTTTCCAGGCCGGCATCGTCGGTGACATTGTCCTCGATGGCGCGCTTCCAGAAGGTGCGCTCGGCCTTGGTGCCGCGCCGGTAGGCGAGGATGACCGGCAGCGTAACCTTGCCTTCGCGGAAATCGTCGCCGACATTCTTGCCCAGCTCCTGGCTGGAGCCGCCATAATCCAGCGCATCGTCGATGAGCTGGAAGGCAAGGCCGAGATTCATGCCGTAGGAGCGCAATGCGGCGCGATCGTTGCGCGTCGCCGATGCGATGACCGGACCGACCTCGGCGGCAGCCGAGAACAGCGCCGCGGTCTTGGCCTTGATGACGGCGAAATGCTCGTCCTCGGTGGTATCGAGGTTCTTGGCGGCCGCCAGCTGCATCACCTCGCCCTCGGCGATGATCGAGGCGGCGCTGGACAGGATGTCGAGCGCTTCCAGCGAACCGACATCGACCATCATGCGAAAAGCCTGGCCGAGCAGGAAATCGCCGACCAGCACGCTCGCCTGGTTGCCCCAGATCATGCGGGCAGTCTTTTTGCCGCGCCGCATGCCGCTCTCGTCGACGACGTCGTCATGGAGCAGCGTGGCGGTGTGCATGAACTCGACCGCGGTGGCGAGCTTGACGTGGCCCTCGCCGGAATAGCCGAACATCTGGGCCGCCGCGAGCGTCAGCATGGGACGCAGCCTTTTGCCGCCCGACGAGATCAGATGGTTGGCGACCTCCGGGATCATCTCGACGTCGGAGCCGGCCTTGGACAGGATCAGTTTGTTGACGCGCCCCATATCGGCTGCTGTCAGGTCGATGAGATCCTTGATGGAGGCGGGTTCCCGCTTCCCGTTTTCGATGTTGAGAACGACACCCACCAACAAACACTCCCGTCTTTGATCACGCGTGCGACGGCACCCTGGTCCCGCCTGGGACTCTAGGGCGGCACATACGGGCACGGCAAGAGGCGAATTGGCGCGGCTGCGGTGACGGCGTGTCAACCTTAGCGACCGCATGCCGTTGCCCGAAAACCGCTCCACACTTTTCGGCGCCATGCTCCAGCGTTTACATCAACGCTGCAACCTGCGAACTTCGTCCGATGATAGAACTCGTGCGCACCAACGATGCCGTGATCATCTCCTTTGTCGAATCGCTGATGCGCGATGCCGGGATTGCCTGCTTCGTCGCCGACCAGAACATGAGCATTCTCGAAGGGTCGATCGGTCTTTTGCAGAAGCGCGTCATGGTCGATGCCGACCAGGCCGATCAGGCGCGGCGCATCTTGAAAGACGCCGGCATCGAGAACGAAATCCGCCAGACATAATGGCTGAAGCGAGCGCGCTTACCAGCGATACGCCGGCCCATACGGTCGATGCCTTCCATCGCGGCCGCTTCTGGCTGGTCCAGCCCAGGACAGGGCATCGCGCCGGGATGGATGCCATGATGCTGGCGGCAGCAGTTCCATCCGGCTTTGCTGGACGCCTCGCCGATTTCGGCGCCGGCGCCGGTGCGGCGGGTCTTGCCGTGCTGTCGCGCTGCCCAGAGGCGCAGGTCGTGCTCGTCGAACGGTCGACCGAGATGGCAGGCTTCGCCACAACCACGCTCGCCCATCCCGGCAATGCGCATCTCGGCAATCGCGCCTCGGTGCTGACCGCCGACGTCACGCTGTCGGGCCGGGCGCGGACGCAAGCCGGCCTTGCCGACAATTCCTTCGATTTCGTCATCATGAACCCGCCCTTCAACGCGGCGCAGGACCGCGCCACGCCAGATCCGCTGCGGCGGCAAGCGCATGTCATGGACGACGGGCTGTTCGAGAGCTGGATCCGAAGTGCGGCTGCCGTCGCCAAGCCGCGCGGGGGCCTGGCCGTCATTGCGCGGCCGGAACAGCTTGGCGACCTCCTCCATGCGCTGTCGGGCCGCTTCGGCGACGCCGAGATGCTGGCCGTGCATCCGCGCCCGGAAGCAGCCGCAATCCGCATTGTCGTTAGGGCAGCGCTCGGCGCGCGCGGCAAGCTGTCGATCCGCCCGCCTTTGATGCTGCATGGGCAAACGGGCGACGGCCCGTCGGAACGAACCGAGATGATCAACAACGGACTGGCGTCGCTGTTTGGCGATTGATTTGGGCCCGTCAGTGTCGTTGCCGCAAAACCGGCACACAGTTGGCTGAGATGGATTGCAGCATTGCCGTTGACCGGCAAATCCCTACATGCGTTGAAGCCATTTGGAGACAGCCACCTCGTGAACCGCCTTTTCAACCGCCTGCTGCCGAAATCCTGCCGATCCAGCGTCGTCACCATTCCCGTCATCAGGCTGCATGGCACCATCATGGCCGGCGACGGCCCGTTCCGGCCGAGCCTCTCCTTGGCGTCCACCGCCGCCCTCATCGAAAAGGCGTTCCTGTTCGATGCGCCCGCCGTCGCCATTTCGATCAATTCGCCTGGCGGCTCGCCGGTGCAGTCGCGGCTGATCTTCAAGCGCATCCGCGACCTCGCGGTCGAGAAGAACAAGAAGGTGCTGGTCTTCGTCGAGGATGTGGCGGCCTCGGGCGGCTACATGATCGCGGTCGCCGGCGACGAGATCTTTGCCGATCCGTCCTCCATCGTCGGTTCGATTGGTGTCGTCTCGGCCTCGTTCGGCTTTCCCGAGTTGATGAAGAAGATCGGTGTCGAGCGCCGTGTCCACACCGCCGGCCAGAACAAGGCGGTGCTCGACCCGTTCAAGCCGGAGAAGAGGGAAGACGTCGAGCGCCTGAAGGCGCTGCAGCTGGAAGTGCACGAGACCTTCATCGACCTGGTCAGGGAACGCCGTGGCACCAAGCTGAAGGACGATCCGGACCTGTTCACCGGCCTGTTCTGGACCGGCAAGAAAGGGCTGGAGCTTGGCCTCGTCGATGCGTTGAGCGACATGCGCACGGTACTGAAAACCCGCTTCGGCGCGAAAACCCAGCTCAGGCTGGTCACCGCGCCGCGTGGCCTGTTTGGCCGCATCGGCCTGTTCGGCTCGAACTTTTCAGCGCCCGATATTGCCGCCGCCGCCGCAAGCGGCGTGATCGATGCGGCGGAAGAGCGCGCATTGTGGGCTCGCTTCGGGCTTTGAAAAAGCAGGGAAAGAGTCTAGCATGAGGGCTTGACAGTCTGCCTTGCCGCCTTGCGAGGGAGGAGCTTTGAAATGCCACAGATCATTTTCTTCGCAGTTGTCGGCGCAGCCGCTTATTTCGGCTACCGCACCTTCGTCCGCGAGGCCGAACGTGTGACCGCCAAGGTGCGGCGCACCGAAAAGCAGGCAGCCAACGGCACCAACGGCACGCTGGTCCAGGATCCTAAGACCGGCGAATACCGCCTGGCCAAGGACTGAGCATCATCCCGTCAGCAGCCGACAGTTTGGATGCCGCAGCCCGGACGTGGCTTGCGCCCGCCAAGATAAATCTGGCGCTGCACGTCACCGGCAAGCGCGCCGACGGCTACCATCTGCTCGAGAGCCTGGTCGTTTTCACCCGCTTCGGCGACAGGGTCGAGATCGAGCCTGCCGACGCCGACCGGTTCTCCGTATCGGGCCGTTACGCGACTTCCGTGCCGATCGACGACAGCAATCTGGTGGTGAAGGCGCGCGAGGCGCTGCGCAGGCAGGCCGGCCAGCAGAGCACGCCGCCGGTTGCCATCCGGCTGGAAAAGAACCTGCCGATCGCATCCGGCGTCGGCGGCGGCTCAAGCGACGCGGCGGCGGTATTGCAGGGTCTTGTCCGGACCTGGGGGCTCGACATCGGCGAGGCCGAACTGAGCCGGATCGGTCTCACGCTCGGCGCCGACGTGCCGATGTGTCTTGCGGCAAAACCGCTGGTTGCGCGTGGCGTCGGCGACGAGCTGTCGCTGGTGCCGGATTTTCCGGCGCTCGCTTTGGTGCTGGTCAATCCCGGCGTCGCCGTCTCGACGCCCGATGTGTTCAATGCACTTGAAAAACGCGACAATGAAGGACTGCCGCCGCTGCCGCGCGGTTTCGATTTCCACGGCGTCCGCAATTGGCTGGAGATCACCCGCAACGATCTTGAGGAACCGGCGCAAGCAATACAGCCGCCCATCGGCAGAGCGCTTTCCCTGCTGAACAGGGCCGGATCTGGATTCTCGCGCATGTCGGGCTCCGGCGCGACATGCTTCGGACTGTTCGAGACCGGCAATGTCGCCAAGCGCGCCGCCGCCGAGATCCGCAGCCGCGAACCGGAGTGGTTTGTCGCCGCGACACGAAGCATCGCTTCGGAGGGGGCCGATGACCAAAATTGACGAAAGCCGCCCCTTCATCCCGGTGCGCATCGCGGTGCTGACGGTGTCCGATACGCGCAGCCTTGCCGACGACAAATCAGGGCGGACGCTGGCCGATCGCATCGTCGAGGCCGGCCATGTCCTGGCCGCGCGCGACATCGTCACCGACGACCGGGAGAAAATCCGCGACAAGGTGCTGGGCTGGTCGCGCGACGAAGACATCGATGTCGTCATCACCACCGGCGGCACCGGTTTTACCGGCCGCGACGTGACGCCGGAGGCGCTGGAGCCGATCTTCGAGAAGCGCATGGATGGCTTTTCCGAAGTGTTCCACCGCATTTCCTACGACAAGATCGGCACCTCGACAGTGCAGAGTCGGGCGACGGGCGGCGTCGTCAACGCCACCTTCGTCTTCGTGCTGCCGGGCTCGCCCGGCGCCTGCAGGGACGCCTGGGACGGCATCCTGAAACCGCAGCTCGACTACCGCCACATGCCCTGCAACTTCGTCGAGATCATGCCGCGCCTGGACGAGCATTTGCGGCGCGGCAAGGCCGCCTCGTAAACCAAGGCAAAGCCGGCCAAGTGCTGCCTTTGTCAGGCAGAATGGCGGCTGCGCCTTCGAGAGGTCATTTCCTCCGGGTCGTCGGGCGGATAGTCTGTCGCCAAGTCAAGACGGAAGAGATCCAATGAGCGCGCACCGCGGCGGCTGCCATTGCGGCAACATCCACCTGACGTTCGAAACGGGAATCGAGCCGGCCGAGGTGGAGATCCGCGCCTGCCAGTGCGCGTTCTGTGTCCGGCATGGTTCGCGCGCCGCCGCCGATCCGCAGGGCCGATTGATCGTCTCGGTCGAGGACGAGGCGCGGCTGCACCGATACCGGTTCGGATTGCGCACCGCCGATTATCTCATCTGCCGGGACTGCGGCGTCTATGTCGCTGCTGTGACCACCGACGGCGAACCGAGAGCGATCGTCATCGTCAATGCGCTGGATGACCGGCCGCGGTTCAACCGCGAGCCGGTCCCAATGGACTATGATGCCGAGAACAAAGAGGGTCGCATTGCCCGGCGGCAAGCGCGCTGGATGCCGGTCGAGATCCGCTCCGGCGTCAGCGGATGACCGGCTCGCCGTGGAAGCGGCGGCGCGAGGGCGGCGAGACGCCGAAGCCGACCTCCATCATCAGCCGTGGCGTGGTGGACGGCACGGTGCCCATGTGGAAGCCGAACGGGTCCTCGACGAAGCCGAGGCCGGCCTCGCCGGTCAGCGTGACCGGGCTGTCGTCGCCATAGACCTTGAGCACGTCTTGCGCCGGATGGCCGACCAGCAGCGTCAGCTGGTGCTTGAGGCTGCGCCTGTTGTGGCTGGCTTTGACATAGACATGCGGGCCGGTGCCGGCATCGCAGGGCTTGAGATAGAAGAAGAATTTCAGCATCCGCCAGTCGTCGAGATCGAAATGATATTTGCCGAGCGAGGCAAGGTTCTTGTCGGCGTCGGAAGCCTCGCCGGTCGGAAAGCTCCACCAGACACGCGTGGTGATCAGCTTTGCCTGCCCGCCCAGATAGTGCTGGGCGATGTCGAGCAGCAGCGGGTCGTTCTGGATGGCGAGTGCCGCCTTGCAGCCGAGGATGCGCTCGAAATAGTGTCCGCTGAGCAAAGAGCGGCCGAACCGCTTCTCGGCTTCTGCGTGTTCTCCGGGCATGAATTCGAGCCGGCGGTCGAAATTGCCGAAGCACGGCGTGCTCTGAGCAAAGCTGGCGATCTCTTCGTGGATTGCCTGCGGAAGGACCAGTCCGGAGAACAGGCCATCGGTGCGCAGCGCCGCGACGATCGACTTGAGGTCGACGCCCCTGAACATCGTCGCTCCGGCACTCTGCGCGGGGCGCGCGGCTTTGGCGCCAAGCCAGTGCAGCTTGCGCGCCGGCATGGTGCGGGCAAGCACGAACATCGGCAGCCATGCGGGATTTTCGCGCAGGTCGGACAGATAGGTCGGGATACGCACCGCAATGCGGCGGAGCAGGCTGCCGTTGCGGGCAATGGCTTCCAGACTGGGGGCGCCGGATTTGTCAGGGGACGAAAGGTTCATCGGGGTCCTCAGATATGAACGGCAGCAACGACGACGCGGCGCTTGCTTACCGCTCCGGCACTACCCAAACCCCGATATCCCGCATCAACGGAATGCTAATCCCGCGTCAGCTTTTGTGCAATGCACAATAGGTTTTTGCGGCGAAAAAGCCGGACGGCGCAGCGGACAGTGTCAATTCCGGGGGGACGCCGACGCTGCTCCTCATCCGCCCTTCGGGCACCCTTCTCCCTGGGAACGGGAAAAGGGAGAAACATCACTTCTTCGGCGCCAGCCAGATTTCGGCGTCGAGCCGCCTGGTGGCGAGACCGCGCGCAAGGGCTTCGGCGCTGTGCGCGTTCTTCGACAGGGCAGCGGCCTGGCGCTTGCTGATGACCAGCCCTTCGGCCAGCGCCCGGTTGCCCGAAAACACCCGTGACAGGAACGGCGTGCGGCTGCCGCGCGCACGGCAAAAGCGCGCCGGCATGGTTTGCCGCGCCGTGTGAGCGACAACGTCGTCGATCCAGCCCTCCGCCAGCCTTGCGCCGGGTTCCAGAAACAGCAGCCAGTCACCCTTCGCCTGCCTGATTCCCGCGGCAATGCCGCCGGCCACGAAGTGGCAGCCGGCATGATCGGCAACCCGATGCGTCTGGTCGGTCGAGCCGGTGTCGCAGACGATGACATCGCGCACCACGCCCTCGACCGCGCCGCCGATCAACGAGGCGAGCGTGCGGGCAAGGCCTTCTTCGTCATCCCGGGTTTCGATGAGAACGCTGAGCATTTTTAGCCGAATAGCGGAAAGCCCGGCGCAACGCCAGTTTTGCATGGCCCAACGAAAAAGTTCTTGCTTTGTTCTCATCAGCGAAATAGGATTATTTTCATGAACAGAGCGATTCGACAGCCAGCCGACAGTCCTTGGGAAAGGGCCAAAATGGAACATATCGTGCGTGCGGACATTGCTGCTTTCGGAGCAGGGCGAGCCGAGATGGCCAATGCGATGATCGAACAGAGCGGCATGCGCGTCCGTCCGGATCGCAACCGCGGCCGTTCCGCGGGCATCAACCCGTCCGGCCGGTTCGAGCCGGTCAGCCGGCATGTGTTCGACGACGGCTGGAATTCGCTGGAGGAATTGCCGCCGTTCAAGACCGAAGTGCAGGTCGAGAAGCCGCGCACCATCATCACCCGCAACGAATCGCCCGACATTTCCTTCGACCGCTCGATCAACCCCTATCGCGGCTGCGAGCATGGCTGCGTCTATTGTTTCGCCCGGCCGACGCATTCCTTCATGGGCCTGTCGCCGGGGCTGGATTTCGAAGCGAAGCTGTTTGCCAAGCCGGATGCGGCGCGGCTGCTCGACAAGGAACTGTCGAAGGATGGCTATCAGCCGCGCACCATCGCGATCGGCACCAACACCGATCCCTACCAGCCGATCGAGAAACAATACCGGATCATGCGCGAGATCCTCGAAGTGCTGGAGGCGCGCGGCCATCCGGTCGGCATCGTCACCAAATCCCATCTGGTGACGCGCGACATCGACATATTGTCGCGCATGGCCGAACGGGGCTTGGCCAAGGTGGCGCTGTCGGTGACAACGATGGACCGCATGCTGGCGCGCACCATGGAGCCACGCGCGTCGACGCCGACCAAGCGGCTTGAGGCGATCCGGCAGCTTTCCGATGCCGGCATCCCGGCCTCTGTCATGGTGGCGCCGATCATTCCCGGCCTGACCGACCAGGAGATGGAGCGCATCCTCGATTCGGCACGCGCCGCAGGCGCCCGCGAGGCCGGCTATGTCATCCTGCGCCTGCCGCTCGAGGTGGCGCCGATCTTCAAGGACTGGCTGCTGCGCCATTATCCCGACCGCTACCGGCACGTAATGTCGCTGATCCGTTCGATGCGCGACGGCAAGGACTATGATTCGGAATGGGGCAAGCGGATGAAAGGCGCCGGCCCCTATGCCTGGCAGATCGGCCGGCGCTTCGAGATCACGGCCAAGCGGCTCGGCCTCAACGCCGAGCGGCGCACGCTCCGAACCGACCAGTTTGTCGCCGCCGCCAAGGCGACCGAGCAGCTGATGCTGCTCTGAGAGTAGCGCCTGCCCTGCCCTCGTGGTTGGCAGGCGACCCAAGAATCCCGTCCGGCCTGTCCCCCGGCCTGCAGACGGTGCCCTCCCGGTCTTGCCCCACTCGACCTTGGAGGGACTTGCGGAGAATCGGAGCCGATGCGAACCTCGCCGCAACATGGCTCGCGCGCGTTCCGATTCTCCGCTTCTTTTCGAAATCGTCGAAAAGCCCGACTTCTCCTTCGAGACGAAGGCGATGGCTGAAGGCCTTTGGCCGGTGGCAGGCATGGACGAGGCCGGCCGCGGTCCGCTGGCCGGGCCGGTGGTGGCGGCGGCGGTGATCCTCGATCCCGCCAACATTCCCGACGGGCTAGACGATTCCAAACGGCTCAACCATTTGCAGCGCGAGGCGCTGTTCCTGAAAATCCTGGGGTCAGCGCTCGGCGTGTCGATGGCCTCGGTCAGCGCCGAAGGCATTGACGGCAGCAATATCCTCAAGGCCAGCCTGGAAGCCATGCGCCGCGCCCTTGCCGGCCTGCCGATCCAGGCAAAGCTGGCGCTGGCCGATGGCCGCGATGTGCCGCCGGGCCTCCTCTGCGAAGGCCGCGCGCTGATCAAGGGCGACCAGCGCTCGCAATCGATCGCCGCCGCCTCGATCGTCGCCAAGGTGATGCGCGACCGCATGATGTGCGGCTGCGGCAGCCATCACGAGCGCTACGGGTTCGAGGTCCATATGGGCTACGCCACCGTGCGCCACCGCACCGCGATCGAAGCGCATGGGCCGGTGGCAAGGCTGCACCGGGCATCATTCGCGCCGTTCAGGCTGGGTGGGGTTGAGGTGGTGGAAGAAGAAGGGTTTGTCGGGTTGGACAGCTAATCTCCCCGCTTGAGGGGGAGATGGCCGGCAGGCCAGAGGGGGTCGCCGCGCGTGAAGCGCTAGCCCTTCTTCGCAGCAGAATGCGTCGCGCCCGGTCGAACGGACCCCCTCTGTCGCCTTTGGCGACATCTCCCCCTCGAGGGGGGAGATCAGGCGCACCACCGCCTTCGCCAATCTCCGTCGCCGCTCAACAAAAAAGCCGCCAGGTTGCCCGGGCGGCTTGATGTCAGCGAGTTAACCCCGCTCAGTTCAGCCTGGCCTTCACGTCCTGCAGCGCGGACTTGAAAAGATCCGCGCCGGCCTTGGCGTCGATCTTGCCGGCGAGCAGCGTGCGGGCCGCCTCGACGGCGATGTCGACGGCGCTGGCGCGCACTTCGGCGACGGCTTCGCGCTCTGCCTGGCCGATCTTCTGCTCGGCAAGCGCAGTGCGACGGGTGACATAGTCTTCGGTCTTCTTGTGCGCCTCGGCGGCAAGCATATCGGCCTCGCGCTTGGCGGCAGCGACGATGGCTGCGGCCTCCTGCTCTGCTTCCTTGCGCTTCTTCTGGTATTGGCCGAGCAGTTGCTGGGCCTCTTCGCGCAACCGGCGGGCTTCCGCAAGCTCGTCGCTGATCTTGGTCGCACGGGCGTCGAGCGACTTGGCGATCAGGCCTGGCACCTTGATGTAAACGGCAACGCCGAGGAAAATGACGAGGGCAACCGTTGCCCAAAGCGTTGCGAGAGATGTGGCGTCCATGATGTGCTCCTCACCGGGCCACGGATTTGACCGCAGCCGAGATCTCGGCCTTGCTCGTCTTGCCGCCGACAAGCGCATCGACGATGGCTGAAGCGGTGTCCTCGGCAATCGTGCCGACTTCCTTCATGGCGTTGGCCTTGATGGAAGCAATGCTGGCCTCGGCCTCGCCGAGCTTCTTGTCGAGGGCGGCCTCGACCTTCTTGCGGGCAGCCTCGGCTTCAGCCTTGGCAGCGTCGTTGGCCTGCTGGCCTATCGCGTTGGCCTTGGCCTTGGCTTCCGCAAGTTCCTGCTCGTAAGCGGCAACGGCGGCGTCGGCCTCGCCCTTCAGCCTGGCGGCCTGGTCGAGGTCCTGCGTGATGCGATCGCTGCGGACGTCGATGATGCCGCCAAGGCGCGGCATCACCACCTTCTTCAGGAACAGATAGAACAGCCCGAACGTGATCGCCAGCCACAGAAGCTGGGACGGAAACGTCGCCGGATCGAATGGCGGGAACGTGCCGTGCGCCTCGGCAGGCACGCCGGCGCCGGAATGCGTGCCGCCTTCCGTACCGGTATGGGCGCCTTCAGCGGCGGGTGCGGACTCTTGCGCAAACGCAGATGTCACGAACATGGACTATCCCCTGATATCAGGCATGGCCGCAGGAATGCGGCCAGCCAATTCTTCCCAATGCTCGTCCGACCGATAATTGGCCGAACAGGGGCTCAGCCGAACAGGGCGAGAAGCGCGATGAGAAGCGAGAAAATGCCCAGAGCTTCGGTCACGGCGAAGCCGAAAATCAGGCGGCCGAACTGGCCATCGGCGGCCGACGGATTGCGCAGGGCGCCCGCCAGGTAGCTGCCGAAGATGTTGCCGAGGCCAATGCCCGCGCCGCCCATGCCCAGGCAAGCGATACCGGCGCCGATGTACTTTGCTGCTTCTGCGTCCATTTTAAACTCCTTTGGATCTGTAATTCGTTGCAATTCCATCCGGCGAAAGATGCCGGAAATTCTAGGTCAGTGCCCGGGATGCAGGGCGTCGTTCAGATACATGCAGGTCAGCACCGCAAAGACGTAGGCCTGCAGGAAAGCGACCAGCAATTCCAGCGCGGTCAGCGCGACTGCCATGGCCAGCGGCAACACCGAACCGGCAACGCCGACGGCGCCGAGCGCGCTCAGGCTGACGACGAAGCCCGAAAACACCTTCAGTGTGATGTGGCCGGCCAGCATGTTGGCGAACAGACGAACCGAGAGGCTGACCGGGCGCGACACGAAGGAGATCACTTCGATCAGCACCACCAGTGGCAGCAGGAACACCGGAACGCCATGCGGCACGAAGAGCTTGAGGAAACCCAGACCGTGCTTCGTGAAGCCGTAGACAACGACGGTTCCGATCACCAGGGCTGCGAGGCCGAAGGTGACGATGATGTGGCTGGTGACGGTGAAGAAGTACGGGAAAAGGCCAAGCAGGTTGGCGACCAGTACGAACATGAACAACGAGAACACGAAGGGGAAGAACTTCATGCCCTGCGTTCCGGCGGCGTCGCGCAGCATGTTGGAGACGAACTCGTAGCCCATTTCCGAAACCGACTGCAGGCGCCCGGGAACAAGGCTGCGGCTCGAGGTCGAGAGGTACAGAAACGCCGATGCGACGAGGACGGTCGCGACCATGAACAGGGACGAATTGGTGAAGGACAGGTCATAGCCGCCGATGTTGATCGGAATCAGCTTGACGATATGGAACTGGTGGATCGGATCGACCTTGTCAGCAGCCATTTACATCCCCGTCAAAGCCGCGAACGGCCTTAAGTGTCCTTGTGCGCCATTGGCGGCGCCATTTCATTCTTTCGGATCGTGCGACTTCTCGCTTTTTCCGAATTCCGCCACAACACCTGACGAACGCAGGACATTGAGCACGCCGGCGCCAAAGCCCAGCAACAAGCCGACGACCAGACCCCATGGCGAGGTTCCCGCCACGCGATCCAGAAACCAGCCAAGGCCCACACCCACCACTATCCCGGCGATGAACTCGCTGGACAGCTTGAGCGCCTGGCCATATCCGGCCGTCGCCTTCGCGCCGTCATTCCCCTCGAGCTGATCCGGCCGTCTTGTCGCAAGCGATGCTCCAAGCTCACGCCGGCGGCGTTCGAGATCTTCGTCGCGGATGTCGGCCTCGTGCTTGCTGCCGCGGCCGGTTTCTCCGGTTCCGTCTGGCCCGTTCTTGTCGGCCATCGTAACCCCCCTGCCCGGTCAGACCGTCACCGTCCGTCCGCTTCTAAAGTCGCCGGCAACATAGTTAGAGGGTTTGCGCCCGTCAAGCCACGGGCGGGACTTCAAAGCCATGTATTTTTTCTATTGGAATCAATCACTTGGCGAGGTGCGACATCGTGCCCGGCACTATCGGGTCGGCACATGCCCCGAATCCGTCCGGCGACCGTTGTCCGATTTCGGCTTCCAGGGCCTTTGCGGTTCGTTTGCGACAGGCAAGCCGAAGGGCTCAGCTCCAGCCGCCGCCATAGGTGCGGTAGAAGATATGCAGGCCGATCTTGGTCATCTTCTGCATCGTGCGCGCCCAGCCCGGATGGACGTAGTTGGCGTAGTAGTGGGTCGATGAGCCGACTTCGGGAATGAATATCTTGCCGGCGGTGACCGCCATCGCGACGTCCTGCGCGGTCTTGTAATGGGCGGGGCTCTCGATGCGCTTCTTGCGGCCGTCGCAGGCGAAGGAGAACTGGCAGCGGTTCAGCCAGTTGTCGTTCTGGTAGACGACGCCGCAAATCGAGTTCGGATAGGCCGGATTGCGGACGCGGTTGAGAATGACCTGCGCGACGGCGGCCTGGCCGCGCACGGATTCGCCGCGCGCCTCGAAATAGATGCCGTTGGCGAGGCAGGCCTGCTCCTTCGTGGAGAAGACGCTGGCCGGCAGCGGGTTCTGGATCCACGAATGATCGCCCTTGGCCATCGGCGGAATGAAGCGCCCGCTGCTCGGCTCCTCGTCCTGCAGCAGCGCTTCGAAGGGCGAGGCCTTGGCGTAATCTGGTTCGGCCTGGGCATAGGCGGTGGCCAGCACGTCCGGTCTGTCATTGTTGACGAGGGCGGCAAGCATGGCCGGCACGCCGGGATCGGGCTTCTTGTCCACATTGGTGTGGAAGGCCTGGGCGATCTGGATTTCCTTGCCCTTGATGCCGGGCTTGGCGAAGGCGAGCTTCAGGCCGCTGTCCATGCTCGGCCGCAGCAGCGAGGACGTGCGCTGAAAGATCGAGCCGGCATTGAAGTTCTTCGGCGGCGCCACCGGCGAGACCTGGATGATGCGGCCCTTCTTGTCGGCGCGCATGATGCGGTCCTCGTCGGGCGTGATGCCGGCGACATTGCCCTTGCCGCGAAACGAGACCTTGCCGACGCCGGGCAGGCGCACGCCCGAGCCCGAGAGCGAACCGGTGGTGACGGAATCGATGAAAGGCATTTCGGCGGCATGAACCGAGCCGGCGACGGAGCGCTCGACATAAGAGTTCCAGCGGGTGCCCGAAGCTTCGAGGCCGGAAATCAAGCTGCCCATGTCCTGGTAGGCGACGACGGTCGGAAAGCCGATCCAGATGCCGAGCCCGATGACCAATGGCGATACGAAGGAACGTTTTTTCTCACCGGCGGCGGCGGCCAGCCGCTTCAGGACACGTCGATGCACGGGGAACTCTCCAGAAACGCAACTGAGCCACTGGAGAGCCAAAGTGAAGCATTAACCTTGATGCGGGGTTAACGCGGTCGATCGTGTTGTTCCGAAGCGGCCCGAAATGGGACGCCGTTTGCCGGCCGGCAACCCGTCAGTTCGGCCGCAGGAAAATTGGCCATGCAATCATGGCGCAGAGCGCGCCCACCAGCCAGACGCCAGGCCACGACCAGATGAGCAGCAAAGCCGGAATGGCGGTCGGCACCACGAAGAAGGCGATGAAGACGAAGCTGTTGGCAAGACCGAGCGCGGTTCCGGCGCGGCTGGCGCCGGCAAGCGTGGCGAGTTCGGTGTAGGCGACGCCATGCCAGGCGGAGACCGAAATGCCGGCAACGACCAGCAGCACGGCGATCGCCGGGATCAACGCGGCATGGGCGTCTGGCGTGGCTCCTGCCGCCAGGACCAGCAGGCCGACGGCCGCGAAGCCAAGCGCGCTTGTCATGCTGCAGAGGCGCAGGAACCAGCGGCGGTTGCCATGGCGGTCGGTGAAGCGGCCGCTCCAGACGCGCATCACCATGGCGCCGGTCTGCACCGCGGCAAGGCTGGCGCTGATCGTGAGCGTGGCCATGCCGGCGAAATCGTGCAGGAAGACGGAGGCGAAGGTGAGCACCGCCACTTGCGGAAAGCAGAGCAGGCCGATGGCGGTGGCGATGCGCCAGACCTCGACATTGCGCAGCGGCGCCGGACCGCCCGACTTTGCCATGGCCATGCTGCCGGCATTGTCCAGTTCCGGCGGCTGGTGCAGCCACCGCCAGGCAAACAGCGCAGAGACGGCGTTCATGGCGGCCAGCAGCCCGAAGACCGCCGCGAAACCGTGCACCGATGCCAGCGACGGCAGGACCAGCGCGCCGAGCCCGCCGCCGAGCGGCACCGCGGTCTGCCTGATGCTCATGGCAAAGCCACGTTCGCCTTCGTGGAACCAGGCCATGATGGCGCGGCCGCTGGAACCGTTTACGCTGCCGCCGAGCAGGCCGGCGACCAGAAGGCACGCGGCCAGCATTGCGACGCCAGGCACATAGGTCACTGAGGGCACGATGAACAACGCCATCAGGGCGAGCCACGCCGCGGTCGCGCCAAGGCCGGTCAACAGCACGCCGCGATCGCCCCAGCGGTCGGTGAGCAGACCCCAGGGCAGTTCGCTCAAGGCAACGCCCAGTCCGAGAAGGCCGAGGACCAGGCCGAGATTGCCATTGCTCAAGTGATAGCCCGACCGCAGAAACACCGCCGCCGCCGGTATGCCGGCGAAGGTGGCGGAGAAACTGGCATTGGCGGCAACGCCGATGCCAAGCACCTTCCAGCGATGATTGGCGCGAAATCGTTCAGCCTTCGACGTGACGGCGGCGGCTCGGCCAACCCGGCCTGGCTCACAATTTGCGTCGGCAATCGACATGGCGGGACTCCTGTTGATGCCCCTTCGGGACCTTGACGCCTCGTCTTTACCGCCATAACTTCATCCCGAATATCGGGAAGTTTTTGACAATTGTTCCCGAAAAACAGGTTCGTTGTGATGCGCCGCGTAACCTTCGACCTCGATGTCCTCCGAAGCTTCGTCACCGGCATGGAACTCGGCAGCTTCGCCAAGGCCGCCGACCGGCTTGGACGCTCGACCTCGGCGGTGAGCGCGCAACTGAAGAAGCTGGAGGACCAGGCGGCGACGCCGATCTTCCGCAAGTCGGGCCGCGGACTGGCGTTGACCGAAGCCGGCGAAACCATGCTCGGCTATGCCAGGCGGCTGCTCGAGTTGAACGACGAGGCGGCCTCGGCCATCCACGACGTGGAACTGGAAGGCTGGGTCAGGCTCGGCCTGCAGGAGGATTTCGGCGAGGCGGTGCTGCCGGAGGTGCTCGGACGCTTCGCCCGCGCGCACCCCAAGGTCAAGATCGAGGCGCGGATCGGGCGCAGCTATGAACTCGCCGAGCGGATCACATCAGGCAATCTCGACATTGCGCTGGCCTGGGACAGCGGCCAGGCGCTGCCTTACAGCCGGCATGTCGGCGACGCGCAATTGCGCTGGATCGGGCCGGCAAAGCTGATCGAGACCAGGCTGCGCGAGGGCGAGGCACTGCCGCTGGTGGCACTGGAAGCGCCATGCCTGCTGCGCACAGTGACGACGGAAACGCTCGACCGCGCCGGCCTGCCATGGCGGATGGCCTTCTCCAGCCCCAGCCTTGGCGGCATCTGGGCGGCGGTCGCCGCCGGCCTCGGCCTGACGATCCGCACCGATATCGGCCTGCCGGCCAATGTCAGGGCGATGGCACCGCAAACGCTGGGCTTACCCGCGCTGCCGACCATGGCGCTGGTGCTGCACCAGAAAGACGCCGAACTGGACCCGGTGGCGGCGCGGCTGGCGGATATATTGTGGCACGCGGCGGTGGCGGCGCTGCCGCAGGACGAGCGGTTGAGAGAGGTCGCTTAGACGCGGTGATCACCCGGTGTCGCGTTCCGTCACACCCCCCTCTGTCCTGCCGGACATCTCCCCCTCAAGGGCCCTCAAGGGGGGAGATTGCTGTCATCAACGCTTTCGCCAATTTTTGATCTTGCAAGGTGAGAACGGCCGCAGCGGCTGCTGATCTCCCCCCTTGAGGGGGATGCCCGGCAGGGCAGAGGGGGGTGCTGCCCCGCCAATCTTGCGGAGAATTTCGCAACCGTCACCGCTCACTTGCGCTTGTTCGCTCTCCCCGCGAACGGGTTGTCCGAAGTCCGCAGCGCTATCCTGATCGGCACGCCGGGCATGTCGAAGGCTTCGCGCAGGCTGTTGGAGAGGTAGCGGACATAGGATTGCGGCATCGCGTCGGGCCGCGAGCACTGGACGACGAAACCCGGCGGCCGGGTCTTGGCCTGGGTGACATATTTGACCTTGAGCCGGCGGCCGGCGACGGCGGGCGGCGGGTGATGCGCCAGAATGCTTTCCAGCCAACGGTTGAGCTTGCCGGTGGAAACGCGGCTGTTCCACACCTTGTGCGTCTTGATGACGGCATCCATCAGCTTGTCGAGGCTGCGCCCGGTCTCGGCCGAAACCGTCACCGCCTGGATGCCGCGCACCTGCGGCAAAAGCCGTGTGGTCTTTTCGCGCAGTTCGGCCAGCAGTTCCTGCGGATTGTCGATCAGGTCCCATTTGTTGAAGGCGATGACCGGCGCCCTGCCCTCGCGGATGATCAGGTCGGCGATCTGCAGGTCCTGCTTCTCGAACGGGATGGTGGCGTCGAGCACGATGATGACGATCTCGGCAAAGCGGATGGCGCGCAAGCCGTCCTGCACCGACATCACTTCCAGCTTTTCATGGATCCTGGCCTTGCGGCGCATGCCGGCAGTGTCGAACAGTTTCAGCCGGCGGCCATGCCAGTCCCAGTCGACGGAGATGGAATCGCGGGTGATGCCGGCTTCCGGGCCGGTCAACAGCCGCTCTTCGCCGATCAGCGCGTTGATCAGCGTCGACTTGCCGGCATTGGGCCGGCCGACGACGGCAATGCGCATCGGCTTGGTGTCGTCATAGGCGGGTTCGGCGTCGGGATCGGTGATGTCCTCGCCGATCAGCACCTCGCTGGCGGCGACGTCCTCGGCCTCGTCTTCTTCCTCGCCGAAGGCGCGGTCTTTGCCCAGCGCCTCGATCACCGCGTCGCGCAGATCGGGCATGCCCTGGCCATGCTCGGCCGAGACTGGGATCGGCTCGCCCAAGCCCAGTTCCCAGGCTTCAAGCATGCCGCCCTGGGCGCCCTTGGCCTCGGCCTTGTTGGCGACCAGCACGACCGGCTTGCCGGACTTGCGCACGATTTCGGCAAAGGTCCGGTCGTCGGGCAGCAGGCCGGACTTGGCGTCGATGGTGAAGAAGATCAGGTCGGCCTCGCGGATGGCGATCTCGGTCTGCGCGCGCATGCGGCCGGGCAGCGTCGAAGCGGCGGCGTCCTCGAAGCCGGCGGTGTCGATGACATCGAAATGCAGATCGTAGAGTTTGGCCGCGTGGACGCGACGGTCGCGGGTGACGCCCGGCGTGTCGTCGACAAGCGCCAGCTTCCGTCCCACCAATCGGTTGAAAAGCGTCGATTTGCCGACATTGGGCCGGCCGATAATGGCGACTTTGAAGCTCATCCGGCTATCCATATCATCGCCCAAACCGCAGCGCGCCCTTGGGTCAGGCCCGAGGGCAGGCTTTGGGCGATGCGTATCATGACGCGCCCGAGCCGCGGATCAATTCCGACATCAGCGTCGCCCGCTGGCGCGCGTTGCGCGGGGCGCCGTCATCGGCGGCGATCTGGTCGAACAGTTTCAGCGCATCCTGGGTCTTGCCTTCCTTCCAGGCGGCAAGGCCGAGCGCTTCGCGCGCTGTGTGGCGCAGCGTGTTGTTGTCGGCGGTCAGCGCCTCGACGCGGCTGGAGACGTCGGCGAAGGAGCCGTGATCGACGAGCAGCAGGGCGGCCCGCAGGCGCGCCATGTCGCGAATGCCCTGGGGAATGGCGTTGTCGGCGGCGACGCCATCGAAATCGGCGACGGCGGCGGCAAAGTCGCCCTTGTCGGCCTTGACGGTCGCCGCGCGCATGCGGGCGAGCAGCGGATAGGCGCCGTAGCCGTCCTTTTCCAGCTGTTCGAGGGCGGTCAGCGCCTCGTCGCTCTTGCCGTCATTGGCAAGCTTCAGCGCCTGCGAGAAGGCATCGCCGGAGCGGTTGGCGCGCGTCTCGTCCCAATAGCGGTAGCCGACGAAGGCGGCGGTGCCAAGCACCACCAGGATGGCGAGGCCAAGGATCGCCGGACCAAAGCGGTCCCATAGCGCCTGCGCCTGCTCGCGACGGATCTCGTCGTTGACTTCGCGGATAAAACTGTCGTCGGACATCAATCAAAACCATTGCTGCCCTAACAGGGGCGCTTCTTGAGCCCGCGTTTTAGCGAAATTTCGCGGGCATGGAAGGGGCTCGGCAGGAAAATCGGCTAATCGCCGGGCGCATAGCTGCCGACGTTGATCGCACCCACGCCACATTTTGCCGATAGCCGGCTTGGACTGCCTCCAGATCAAGCCCAGATTGCCGATGCCACGTTTGTCCCGCGTTGTTGCGTTTTCCTCAGCCGTGCTTGCCATGGCTGGTGCGGCTTTCGCCGACCCGCCGGCGCCGCCTGCCCCGGCAAAGCCGAAGCAAATCGTCATCATCTCGTTCGATAGCGCCCGGGAGATCTCGCAATGGCAGCGCAGCCGGGCGCTGGCCAAGCGCACCGGCGCGCATTTCACCTACTTTTTGTCCTGCGTCTTCCTGCTGTCGCCGCAGACGCGGGCCGACTACACAGCTCCGGCCAAGTCCGCGGGCAAATCCAACATCGGCTTTGCCGCTTCGAAGCAGGACGTCGCCGATCGGCTCGATCAGATCGGGCTCGCCGCTTCGGAAGGCCACGACATCGCCAGCCATGGCTGCGGCCATTTCGACGGCAAGGACTGGAGCAAGGCCGACTGGCTGAAGGAATTCGCCTCGTTCGAGCGCATTCTGGAAAACGCCTATGCGATCAACGGTATTGAACCCGAGCCCAAGGGATGGCGCGATATTGCCCATGCCGTTGTCGGCTTTCGCGCGCCGTACCTCTCGACCAGCAAAGGGCTCTATGAGGCCCTGCCTGAAGCCGGCTACCACTATGATGCCAGCGGCGTTTCGAAAGGCCCGGTCGAGCCGCCGACCGGCGGCGGCTTGACCCGCTTTTCGCTGCCGCAGATCCCGGAAGGCCCTGATGGTAGGCTGGTGATCGCCATGGACTACAATCTCTATGTCAGGCATTCCGGCGGCTTCGAGCGGCCAAGCCAGGCGGCAGACTTCACCGAGCGGACGTACCAGGCGTTCCGCGCCGCCTTCGACAGGCAATATCAGGGCAAGCGCATCCCGCTGGTGCTCAGCTTCCACTTCACGCCGATGAACAACGGCGCCTACTGGGACGCGCTGGAGCGCTTTGCCGGCGAAAACTGCGTCAAATCAGATGTCGAGTGCATCAGTTTTCGCGATTATGTGCAGCGGCAACGTGGTAGCGAGAGGCAGGCGGCGGTGGGCGGCTGAGCCGCCAACCGTCTATGCAGATAGGATCAAGCCGGGTCGGGTTCCTTTGCCTGGCGCGCGAGGAAACGACGATCGATATCGGGAAGCGGCTCGCCGTGGATAATTGCCTCGAAGGCACGCAGGCGCTTGTAAATGGACAGAAGCTCGACAATCGTTGTCCACGCATTGACGAGATATTGGAACGAGGAGCGCACTTGCCCGAAGGCATCGAGAATTCGGTTCAATAGACCCAAACTGATTTTGGCGGCCACCATCGTTGGGACCAATACTATATAAGGGAATATATTATCTATCTGAAGATAGAATATGCGAGCCACATTGAAATACATGTAGTGGAAGTAAAGCCTAAAGTAATTTCGCCGCACGTTGTTAAATAGTTCGGCGACAGTGGGCGGCCGAGCACGATTCGGATCATCTTCACCATAAACAAGTTCTTTTCGATAGGCAGCCTCGACGCGCTGGTTACGGAATTCGAGGCCTGGCAACTTGATGCCGACGAGCGCCAAGAAAGTAGTCCCAAAAATCGACCAAACAATCGCTACCACCACTAGGGAGTAAGGGACCTCTCCGACGATTGGCAATTCAGTTACATTTTTCGACAGAACGAGGAGAACGGGCAAGAATGCGATCAGCGTCATTACCGAGCGGACCAAATTCACACCGAGTGCTTCCATCGTCGTGGAAAAGCGCATGGTGTCGTCCTGGACACGCTGCGACGCTCCTTCGATAGTGCGAAGCCTGTCCCAATAGAACATGTAGTATTCATTCATCGCCGTGCGCCAGCGGAAGATCCAATGGCTCACAAAAAATAGGTTAAGGACACCCACGGCAACGGCCAATCCAGCGACCCAGGAGATGGTCAGCAGTTGGCTGTAGAAATCCCACGGCGTTGTCGAATACGCCTTGCCGAGCGCCCGCTGTATGAGATCGTAGAACGGTCCGTACCAAGCGTTAAAGGCTACATCCACTTGAACCTGGAAATAGATCACGAAGAGAATGAGCGCGGACCCAAGGATCGACCAGTTCTGCCAAGGATGGGGTGAATACCACCTCCAAAAGCCAGCGAAAAGCGCTACGCCCGTGCCGTAGTATAGGTAGAACCAGACGAACGGGTCAGACCAAAAGACTTCAACGCCAACGGGCGTGTCGGCTGCCACCGGAGCAAGCCCAATCAGGGTACCCAGCTCTTGGCCGCCGAAAAACCAAATTATGATGAGCAAAAGGCTCCAGACGGCGGCCGAGGTGAAAAACAGCTTCGGCTGCGGGAAGAAGGATACGAACACTGTGGTGAAATCCTCGGTCGGTGCGCAAATCAGCGGGGTTCAGCGGGCATAAAGTCACACATTAGGTGGAAAGCAAATGCCCGTACCCGATGCCCGGCATCGAGCAAGACCACAATCATGGCGATTTTGGCGCGGCCGACCAGGTGATCCCAGCAGATACCAGCAATACGCCAGCAGCGACGATCGAGGCCAGGAAGAAGTTGCCCGAGGCTTGCGCCAGCAGTCCGGCGACGATCGGGCCGACGATCTGGCCGATGCCGAAGGAAGCGGTCATCAGCGCAAAAATCCGGCGCGGCGCCTCCGGCACGAGCTGCCTTGCCGTCTGCAGGCCGAGCGCGGTGATGGCGATGAAGGTGCCGCCGAGCAGGACGCCCGCCAGCAGCGGCCCGGCGGTGCCGCCGATGGCGACGCTGGCGGTGACGCCGACCACCTCGACCAGGCAGCCCACGGCATAGGCGGTATAAAGCCCGATCCGTGCCGCTACCTTCTGCCACAGCCAGACCGAGGGAAAGCCGGCAAGGCCGGTGACCATCCAGACGCTTGCCTCGAAGACGCGGCCGCCGCCGCCCTGGCGCACGATGGCGACCAGGAAGGTCGCCGTCACCACATAGCCGAAGCCGAACAGGCCGTAGGCAACGATGACTTTTGCCAACGACCGGTCCCTCGGCAGTGCCGGTTCGCGGTCGGCCACGCCGCTGGCAGGTGCGGTGCCGCCGGCAAGCCAGGCGACAAGCGCAAGGCCGCCGGCGGAAATCGCTGCCGACCACAGCCAGCCCGAAGCCCAGCCGGCATGTTCGGTGACCAGAACCGCCATCAGCGCTGAGGATGCCGCGATGCCGAGGCCGACGCCGCCGAAATGCAGCGCCTGCAGGTCGCTTCTGTTGGCGGCTGCCAGGTGACCGAAGACGATGGAGGCCATGAACACCATGACGAAGGCGCTGGCGAGACCGGCAAGGAAACGGATGAGGATGAAGGCCGTCATCGTTTCGGTCAGTCCCATCAGGGCGGCGAGCGCAGCACTGGCGGCAAGGCCGCCAAACATCAGCAGCCGCTCGCGCCCATGCGCCCAGCCGCCGGCCGCCGCAAGCGCGCCGACGAGGTAGCCGAGGTAGTTGGCCGACGCGATCCAGCCGGCATCGGCCGGCGACAGATGCAGTTCCTCCATCATGCCGGGCAGGATCGGGGTGTAGACGAAGCGGCCAATGCCCATGGCAACGGCCATGGCGATCATGCCGGCTACGGCTAGACGCAAGGGTGATGGCGCAGCGTTCATTGCAGCGCACAATAGATTTGGCGGCCGCCGAAACAATCCGCTTTGTGTTGGGCCAGTAGGCTCGCGACTAATGTCTAAGAATCTCAACCACAGCCGATTGCGCCGGTCTCGTAGGCGGTGCGGCGCGCCGTCAGCCGGAACGGCATGTCGCCAAGCTCGCGCTCCGACATGGTGTCGAACACCGGATGCGACAGGGGATCGATCACCCAATTGACGGCGTCGCCGGCATGGCGCGGGCCTTGCCGCGCGCCAGCAGCCGCAAAGATCTTGAGCAATGATAAGATCGTCACCATCCTTGCCTCCTCGGCCCACTCGCCGGTCTGACTGTCCCGCTAAAATCTGCTCTATTCCGCCGTCTTTCAATTGAGATTTCGGCCGCGCCGGTTTAGAAAAACTGGAATGGCTATGCTGAACCGCGTCCATCTCAACGGCCTGCGCGCCGTCGAAACCGTCGCCCGCCTCGGCTCGCTGGCGGCGGCTGCCGGCGAGCTCAACGTCTCCGTCAGCGCCGTCAGCCAGCAGATCAACCGCACCGAAAAGCAGCTCGGACAAGCGCTGTTCGAGCGTACGGCGAGCGGGCTGGTGCTGACCGAGTTCGGCACGGTTTTTTCCGCCCGGCTGGGCGCCGGTTTTCGCGAGCTGGCGCAGGCGGTGGCGCTGGCCGATGAGGCAAGCCAATGCACGCTGGTGGTTTCGGTGGCGCCGGCCTTCGCCTCGAAATGGCTGCTGCCGCGATTGTCGCGGCATTTCGACCGCCATCCCAACGTGCTGCTGCGCATCGACGCCTCGGTGCGGCTCGCCGATCTCGAACGTTCCGACATCGACATCGCCATCCGGCTTGGCGACGGCAAATGGCCGGGCGGCCGGGCGGAACTTTTGTTGACGCAGGAAGTCTTTCCGGTCTGCGCGCCGGTGATCGCCAAAAAGTTGAAGTCGATCGAAGACCTGGCGCAGACCTGCGCCATCACCGACGAACGGGCGATGATCAACTGGGAGAGCTGGTTCAAGGCTGCCGGGGCCGAGCCGGTCAGCTTCCGCAAGGGCGCGCGCTTCACCGACCCGATGTTGTGCCTGGAATCGGCAATCGCCGGCCACGGCGTCATGCTCGGCTGGCAATTGCTGGCCGCCGATGCGCTGGCCGACGGCCGCCTCGTCGCGCCTTTCGGCGTGCGGGCGCAGAGCGGCCTCGGCTACTGGCTGGTGACCTCGGCGACCAAGACCGAAAGCCGCAAGGTGCGCGATTTCAAGATCTGGATCCGCGAGGAAATCGCGGCGACCGTGGCGCAGTTCAGCGCGCTGGAAAGCGCTGCCTAGGGCTGTCCGTCGCGACAGTGCTGGAAAGCACAGCCGCGCCGATCTATGTTGGAAGCTTCACCCCCAAGACCAAGACAGGCAGGATCATGACCACACATTCGCGCGGCGTTTCCGCAACGATCGACCCGGTGAAGCTCGACAGGCTGGCGGAAGTCGCCATCAAGGTGGGGCTGCAATTGCAGCCGGGGCAGGATCTGGTGCTGACCTCGTCGATCGCCGCACTGCCGCTGACCAGGCGCATCGTCGAGCACGCTTACAAGGCGGGCGCCGGGCTGGTAACGCCGATCTTCAACGATGACGAGATCACGCTGGCGCGCTTCCGCTACGGGGCGGATGCCGGCTTCGACCGCGCCGCCGGCTGGATGTATGAAGGCATGGCGAAGGCCTTTTCCAACAATGCGGCGCGGCTTGCCGTGCGCGGCGAGGACCCGTCGCTGTTGTCGGCGCAGGACCCGGCGAAAGTGGCGCGCGCCAACAAGGCGAACTCGATGGCCTACCAGCCGGCGCTGGAAAAGATCACCGGCTTCGACATCAACTGGAACATCGTCGCCTACCCGGATCTCGCCTGGGCCAAGCAGGTCTTCCCCGGCGATGCCGACGATGTCGCCGTGGTCAAGCTTGCCGATGCGATCTTTTCGGCATCAAGGGTCGATGTGGAAGACCCGATCGCAAACTGGACGGCGCACAATGCAGCGCTGCGCGGCCGCACAAAGTGGCTGAACGAGCACAATTTCCATGATCTGCATTTCAGCGGCCCGGGCACCGACCTGACCGTCGGGCTGGCCGATGGCCATGAATGGATGGGCGGCGCCTCGACCGCCAAGAACGGCGTCACCTGCAATCCGAACATCCCGACCGAGGAGGTCTTCACCACGCCGCATGCACGGCGCGTCTCCGGCCATGTATCCTCGACCAAGCCGCTGTCCTACCAAGGCACGCTGATCGACGATATCTCGGTGCGTTTCGAAGAGGGCAGGATCGTCGAAGCCAAGGCTTCGAAGGGCGAGGACGTGCTGAAGAAAGTGCTCGACACCGACGAGGGTTCGCGCCGGCTCGGCGAGGTGGCGCTGGTGCCGCATTCCTCGCCGATCTCGGCCAGCGGCCTGCTGTTCTTCAACACGCTGTTCGACGAGAACGCCGCCTGCCACATCGCGCTCGGGCAGTGCTATTCAAAATGCTTCGTCGACGGCGCCTCGCTCAGCCAGGACGAAATCGCCCAGCGCGGCGGCAACAAGAGTTTTATCCACATCGACTGGATGATCGGCTCGGACAAGATCGACATAGACGGCGTGCATAAGGATGGCCGCCGCGTGCCGGTGATGCGCAAGGGCGAGTGGGCGTAAAGGGGGCGGATGGCCTTCGACCTGACGGTCAAGCGAATTTACAAAGCACCCGCGCCCGATGACGGGCAGCGGGTGCTGGTCGATCGCATCTGGCCGCGCGGCATCAGCAAGGAGGATGCCGCGCTGACGCTGTGGCTGAAGGAGATCGCGCCGAGCGATGAATTGCGGAGGTGGTTCGGACATGAGCCGGCGCGATGGGCGGAGTTTCAGGTGCGGTATTCGGTCGAGCTGGATGGGAATAGAGAAGCGGTGGCGAAACTGCGTGGCTTGCTCGGCAAGGCCAAGGTGACGCTGCTTTATGGCGCGCATGACGAGGCGCATAACAATGCGGTGGCGTTGGCGGGGTATTTGCGCTGGACGGGTTGAGAGACAGCGAACCGCTGCATACGCCGCAAGCGAAAGCCTTCACAATTAGCGATCGCCCTCCACGCGTTCGTCATCCTCGTGTCTGCGCTGCGTCGCTTCGCTCCTTGCTACGCCATAGGCTGACGAGGCAGGGCTACGCTACTTCACCACCCCTTCATAAGCCTCCGGCTTGAACCCCACCAAAATCTCATCCCCGACCTCGAGCACCGGGCGCTTGATCATCGTCGGGTTGGCCAGCATCAGCTTCCTGGCCTTCTTCTCGTCGAGCCCTTGCTTGTGCTTGTCGGGCAGTTCGCGGAAGGTCGTGCTGCCCTTGTTGAGCAGCTTTTCCCAGCCAACCTTGCCGATCCATCCATCCAGTCTGCCCACCTCTATCCCCTCGGCCCGGTAGTCGTGAAAACGGTAAGGCACATCGTGGCCCTCCAGCCAGGTGCGCGCCTTCCTGATCGTGTCGCAGGTGGTGATGCCGTACATGGTGATCGTCAAAACGCACTTCCCTTGGGCTGGTGGTCGAATCCGCCGGACAGCCTAAAACCGTCCTTCCCGCTTTGCCAGCACCCCGGTCACATCAGCCCATTTTTAGGGCTTGCCAATACTAAGGAATTTTCCTAAGTATCTTTCTATACCCGTCGACGGACCTCAGGATCGCCCATGCCAAGCCTCCACGCCCCAACTACAAGTCTCCCGCCGATCGACGGCATCTTCCGCGCGCTGGCTGACCCGACGCGGCGGCGCGTGGTCGAGCGGTTGAACCGCAGTCCGGCCTCGGTCAGCGAGTTGGCGCAGCCTTTCGAGATGGCGCTGCCTTCCTTCATCGAGCATCTGAAAGTGCTGGAAGGCTGCGGTCTGGTGCGATCGGAAAAAATCGGCCGCACCAGGACCTATCAGCTGGCGCCCGAACCGCTGCAGCTCGCCGAAAACTGGCTGGCCGAACAGCGCACGCTGTGGGAGCGCCGACTCAATCAATTCGACGCCTATGTGATGAGCCTCAAGGAGCAAGAAAAGTGAGCTATCCCTTCAAGCCCGACCCCAGACTGGACCTTGTGCTGGAGCGGAAGCTCGACGCGCCGCGCGAACTCTTGTGGAGCGCGATGACGGTGCCGGAGCATGTCAAGCAATGGTTCACGCCCAAGCCCTGGCTGATCACCGATTGCGAGATCGACCTTCGTCCGGGCGGACTGTTCCGGACGCGCATGCAATCGCCCGACGGCAAGGAGGTCAACGACCGCCATTGCTGCTATCTCGAGATCGTGCCGAACGAGCGGCTGGTGTGGACCGATGCGCTGCTGCCGGGCTATCGGCCCTCCGGCGAGCCCTTCATCACCGCAGTCATTTCGCTTCAGTCGGATGACAAGGGCACGCGCTACACGGCAACGGCCATCCATCGCGACGAGGCTACCCGCAACAATCATGAAGAGATGGGGTTCTTCGACGGCTGGGGCACGGTGGCCGATCAGTTGGCGCAGTATGTGAAGACCATTTGAGCTTTTCCCACTGCGGCCAGGACTTTGTCCCGGCCGCCTGGTTTTTGGGTCGTGCAGCGAAGTGCGCCGGAACCCTACGGCACCCGGGCTCAGTAGTAGAAGCGCTCTTCGGTGATCTTGCCGTTCTTGACCGTGTACAGGCCAACCTCGTCCATGGTGACCCGTTCGCCGGTCGCCTTGGGCGTTATGTCGAACTTGAAGCGCACCGCGAACTGGTCGCCGTTGACATAGGGGCCTTCGACAGACCCGCCATGGACTTCGTGGTTCTCTTGCCACCATTCGCCCTTTTGCCTGAGAGCCTCCTTGCCACGGGCGATGGCCATCGGCCCCTCCATGGCTTCGAGGCTGACGATATCATCGGCATTGTACTTTTCACCAGCACCCAGGTGATCCCCCTGCTGGAGCATTTCAGTGAAATCCTTGGCAACATCCGCGATGGTCATGTGTGTTCCTCCTGTTCAGACTGGTTTGAAGTAGGGAAGCGCTTGCCGGCCCGCCACCTTTACCCGCACGACAGCTGACAAGGTGTGTCAGGACGATGATATAGCGCGGCTGTGTGACGACGATTGCGGCGGCGTCGGACAGCGACTTCGGTTGCAGACAAAAGCCAATTCCGCAATGCTGGGTGCATGTGCAACCTCTACAACATCACGACGACGCAAGAGGCGGTCCGCCAATGGACCCGCACATTGCGCGATATCAGCGGCAACCTCGAACCTTCGCTTGATGTCTATCCCAATCAACCTGGGCTTGTCGTTCGCAACAGGACGGATGGGGAGCGTGAACTGGCGAAACTGCTTTGGGGGTTGCCAACGCCGCCCGAGCGCATGAAAGGTAAGGCCGACTACGGCACCACCAACGTTCGCAATCCGCAATATTCGCACTGGCAGCAATATGTGGGCGTCGAGCACAGATGTGTCGTGCCGGTGACCAGCTTTGCCGAGCCCAGCCCTGCGGCGAACGATAAAGACCCGGAAACAGGAATCCAGCGAAATTACTGGTTTGCCCGTGGCGAGAGCCGGCCGCTGTTCTTCTTCGCTGGTTTCTGGACGTCTTGGCAGGGCGTGCGAAAGGTCAAGGACGGTCCCGGCGACTTCGAGCTATACGCCTTCATGACCACCAAGCCTAATGCTCTCATTGCGCCGATACATGAGAAGGCTATGCCCGTGATCCTCACCACGCCGGAGGAAACCGAGGCTTGGCTGACGGCGCCATGGTCGGAAGCACGGCGTTTGCAGCGGACGGCGCCCAACGACGCGTTGGTGATCGTTGAGAAGCCAGCCACACAGATCAAGTTCCCACCACAGGCCCCGGCCCAAGGGTCTCTGTTTTAGCCCGAAATCGGCTCTCCTCAATCGTCGTCTCGCCAGATTACCCGGCGAACCATGCGGATTTCGACAAGACGTCTGACGCGAATTTTAAGGCGTTCAGCAGCGCTTGGCAGAATGATGCCTGCATCGAGCTCACGACCTTTGCAGCGCTCGCACCGCATGTGCCGCTCCACATCCCAAAAGGGGATATCACCAACCAGCTTTGCGAGATCGCCAGGCAGATAGTGTCGAGTGATGTTGCAGTTCCGACATCGAACACGAATTAGCTGCCCGACTTCATGCGCCAAGCAGAGGGTTTGCACATTTCGGCGCGGTCGGGTGCTTAGTTCGGGCATCCCGCAAAGTAGGAATATGTTCCTTTGCGAGTCAATTCACACTTAATTCCACCTTGGCGATCTTCACAGCAGGTTAAATCCAACCGTCGATGAAGGGTTTGGGTTGGATCAGCTTGGCAGCATAGGGCAGTTGGCACCACGGCGCAGGCTAATATGCGCCACGTCGCCGACGCTGAATTGAAAGCCCTCGGCCTGGCGAGGCGCATCGATCACCACCGGCAATCCCTGCCCCAGCTCAGCATGCAGCCGCAGCGTGCGGCCGTGGAAGACGATGGAGTTGACGCGCGCCGGCGCGGTGCCGGCGGCGGCATCGGTGGTGGCCAGCAAGTCCTCGGGGCGAACGCCGATGGTGCGCTCAGTGCCTTCGCCGGGTGTGTCGCCGGTTTCAGATGTTGCTTCCAGCGAAAGCCCGCCAGCGGCGAAGCGCAGGCGGTCGCCGTCGCGGCCGATGAAGCGCGATTGCAAGAGGTTCATGGTGCCGATGAAGCTTGCGACGAATTTCGTCGCCGGCCGGTCGTAAAGCGTAGCCGGCGGCGCGATCTGCTCGATGCGGCCCTTGTTCATGACGACGATGCGGTCGGAGATCGACAGCGCTTCGGTCTGGTCGTGGGTGACCATGACGAAGGTGGTGCCGAGCCGCGACTGCAGCCGCTTCAGTTCGACCTGCATCTGTTCGCGCAGATGCGCATCGAGCGCCGACAGCGGTTCATCGAGCAACAGAACGCGCGGCTCGCAGACTATGGCTCGGGCGAGCGCGACGCGCTGGCGCTGGCCACCCGACAGTTCGGAAACGCGGGCGCCGAGCTTGTCGGCGAGGCCGACCATGTCGAGGGCTTCGCGGACGCGCTTTGCCTGCTCGGCGCCGGACAGTTTGCGCAGCGACAGGCCGAAGCCGACATTCTCGGCGACGTTCATATGCGGGAACAGCGCATAATCCTGGAACACGGTGTTGACGGGACGGTCGAACGGCCTGAGCGCGGTGATGTCGCGACCATCGAGCAGCACCTTGCCGCTCGAGGGGCTTTCGAAACCGGCAATGACGCGCAGGCTGGTGGTCTTGCCGCAGCCCGAGGGCCCGAGCAGGGTGATGAACTCGCCGCTGATAATGTCGAGATCGACGGCGTCGAGCCCGACAATGCCGCCGGGGAAAACCTTCGAGACCGTGTCCAGGCGTACCAGCGCATCAGGCGCCATCGCGAACCTCGGACGGCTTGGTGGTGTTGACCCAGAGGATCTGGCAAGGCTCGGTGCCGGGATTGCGGAAGGCGTGCAGAAGCGTGCTCTTGAAGGCAAAGGAGTCGCCGCTCTTCAGCACGTATTTTGTCGAGTCCACCACCAGTTCGACCTCGCCCGACAGGACATAGCCGAACTCGTGACCGATATGCGCATAGGCTTCCGCCGTGCCGCCATCGGCTTCCACGGTCACCAAGAGGCCGGTCAGCGCCGCGCCCGGCGGCGACAGCAGCGCCTTGGCGATGGCTTCCGACTTGACCGGGAGCTGCCGCCTTTTGTCGGCGCGCACGCAATAGAGATCGTTGGCGGCTTCGTTGCCGTCGGTGATCAGCGCCGAAGGCTCGATGTCGAGCGCGGCCGCAAGCGGCCAGATCACCTTGACGCGCAGCGAAGACAGGCCGCGCTCGATCTGGCTCAGCGCACCGATGGAGACGCCGGCTTTTGCTGCCAGCTCGGCCAACGACAAATTGCGCTCCAGCCGCAGCGCCCGCACGCGCCGGCCGACGCGGATGTCGGCGTCGGCCTTGGGCTTCTCGGTTGCGTCGTCAAGCATGTCCATGCGTGGGTCCTCGTCTCTTTATTGGCGCGGCGAGGGTTGATAGGCTCCCCCTTCTCCCCTTGTGGGAGAAGGTGTCGCCGAAGGCGACGGATGAGGGGGGTTCCAGCGGAGTGAGACGTTGGCGTTCCTTGGAACACCCCTCATCCGTCTCGGCGCTGTGCGCCGATCCACCTTCTCCCACAAGGGGAGAAGGGGACACCCCAGCCTCAGCTCACCCCCCAGCCTTCACTTTCTCGAACATCTTCGCCACATCGTCGTTCTGCTTCATCGGGCCGGTGAAGATGGTGGTCTTCAGCATCACCTCCGGGTCCGCCGGCAATTGCAGCTTGTCCAGTTCGTCCTTCGCCACGCCGGCGAAGGCGGTGCTCAGCGAGCTGCCATAGCCGTAGGCCTGGATCAGGTACTTACCCGAGTCGGCGTCGAGCCGACTGTTGATGAAGTCATAGGCGAGGTCGACGTTTTTGGCGTCCTTGAGCATGACGAAGCCGCAGGCCCAGGTCAGCATGCCCTCCTTCGGCTTCATGAACTCGACCGGCACGCCCTGCTTCTTCAGCGAGGTTGCCGACGCGTTCCAGGTCATGGCGGCGACCAGCTGGCCGCTGGCCAGCGCCTGTTCGACCGAGGTCATGTCGGTGGTGTAGTTGGAGAGCAGCGGACGCTGCTCGCGCAATTTTTCCGCCACCTTGTCCATCTGCTCCGGCGTCATATCGAAGGGGTTTACGCCGGCCAGAAGTGCTGCAACGATCGGCGTGTCATGCACGGCATCGATGGTCGCCATGCGGCCGGCATATTGCTTGTCCCACAGAAGGTTCCAGCTCGCTTCCGGGTTCTTCACCAGATCGGTGCGGTAGAGGATCGAGGTGTTGCCCCAATCCCACGGCACCATCCAGACCTTGCCGTCGCCGGCCTGGATGTCGGGCAGGTTCTTGAACACCGGGAAGATCGAATCCCAGTTCTTGATGCGCTTGGTATCGATCGGCTGCAGCAGGCCTTCCTTGTTCCAGCGCGCCACCTTGTCGTAGCAGGGATGGGCGATATCGGGGCGGAAGCCGGCCTTGACCTTGGTGAAGGCATCGTCGTCGTCGCCGAAGATCGAGGCCTCGACGCCATCGGGATGGGCCGTCAGGAAGCTCTTGTTGAAGTCTGGCAGTTCATAGCCGGACCAGGTGAAATATTGCAGCTTGTCGGCGGCGAAGGCGACAGTCGACGACAGGACGATTGCAAGCGCGGCAAGCCCGGTGCGGGCTGTCTTTGCAGTGATCGATTTCGGGCCAGTGATCGATTTCAGCCCAGTAATTGATTTCGGGTCGAATGCCATTTCGGTTCTCCTCTTTTGTTATGGTTCAGGCTGGACTGGTGGGCGCCGTCCGACGGGCTGTGCTCAGCCCGCGATGGCGCAGGATTTCGGCGATGCCGGCGATGATGACGGACACAGCAAGGATAGCTGTCCCCAGCGCCATCACGGTCGGCAGCGAGCGAGGAAAACGCAGTTGGCTCCAGATGTAGAGCGGCAGCGTCGGCTCGGTGCCGGCGAGGAAGAAGACGACGATGAACTCGTCGAAGGAAATCAGAAAGGCCAGCATGAAGGCCGAGACGATGGCCGGCAGCGAGAGCGGCAACATCACCCGCCGGAAGGTCGTCCAGTCGGAAGCGCCGAGATCGAGTGCGGCCTCGCGAATGGTTTTCGGAATTGCGGCAAACCGGCTGCGCATGATCACCACGGTGGTCGGCAGCGCCACCAGTATGTGGCCGAGAACGATGGCGATGCGCGACGGGCCGAGGCCGATGAGATTGACGAGGATCAGCAACGATATGCCGACGATGACGCCGGGGATCAGGATCGGCAGCCTGGAGATGGCGCTGATGGTGGCGGCGAGCGGCGAACGACCGTAGAGGTCCATATAGGAGACGGTGATGCCGCAGAGCGTGGCGCCGGCGGCGGCCACGACGCCAATGACGAGACTGTTCAAAAGCGCGCCGGACAGCGCCGGATTGCCATAGAGCGTGGCATACCATTCGAGCGTGAAGCCCTGCAGCGGAAACGCGGCCTGGATGGAGTTGTTGAAGGAAAACAGCGGGATCAACAGCACCGGCAGATAGAGGAAGACGAGATAGGCAAGCACATAGACGCCGAGCCAGCCGCGGCCATCATCTCTCCGCGCCGCGCTCATGTGCGGCTGCCGAATCTGCGGTCGGCGCCGCGTGCGACCAGCACCACGCAGAGGATGACCAGCATCACGCAGACTGAAAGTGCCGCCCCGAACGGCCAGTCATTGGCCTTGCCGAACTGCGACTGGATCAATGTGCCGATCATGGTGCTGGCGGGACCGCCGACCATGGCCGGGGTGACATAGTCGCCGACCGTCGGCACAAAGACGACGAGGGCGGCCGCCAGAACGCCCGGCATCGAATTGGGCAAGACGACGCGGCGAAACGCCGTGAACGGTCTGGCGCCGAGATCGGAGGCGGCTTCGAGCAGTGATTTCGGGATGGTGTCCAGCGCCACATAGATCGGCAGGATGGCGAAGGGCGCATAGGCATGCGCCAGCGTGACGACCACCGCCGCCGGCGTGTTGAGGAAGGCCAGCGTCGGCTCCGACCAGATGCCGCTTTCGATCAGCGCCGAGTTCAAGACGCCGTTGTAGGCGAGCACGATCTTCCAGGCGAAGACGCGCAGGAGATAGCTGGTCCAGAACGGCAGGGTCACCAGAAACAAAAGCAGGCTGCGGCGGCGGCCGGCATAGAAGGCGAGATAGTAGGCGACGGGATAGGCGGTGACGACGGTCGCCAGCGTCACCAGGCCGGCGATCACCAGCGAGCGCAGCGTCACCGTCCAGTAGAGCGGATCGGAGACCACGGTGATGAAGTTGCCTGCGGTGAAGCCGGCGCCGAGCAGCGAGCCGTCATTGCCGCGCAAAGCGAGGAACAGCACCAGGCCGAGGGCAAACAGGATCAGGAAGAAGGTGACGAGCCCGCCCGGCAGCAACATGGCGAAGCGGAAGCCTCGGGACGACCCTGCCGGCGCTTCTGGTGCAACGATGCTCGACATCGGACTGCTCAACGGAAATATGAAATCGGCTTAGCTTTTTTCATATTTGTGAAACTGTCAAGCTGAATCCACGAGGCCTAGGCGACCGGCGCCCAATCAGCGCTCGAAGGCGTCGAGCATCCGGTACCAGGCGATGGTCGCGGCGACGCCGACCTGGCGGAAGGCGTGGAACGGAATCGGCCGGACCGGCGACAGCGGGAACGGCAATTGATTGACATCGCCGCCCGCGAGGTAGCCCGCCATGCGTTTTCCCAGCGCGGTCATCAGGCCGACGCCCCTGCCCTGGCAACCAACCACGGCGAGCAGGCCCTTTTCCGGCTCATGGATGTGCGGCAGGTGATCCGGCGTCATCGCCACACGACCGAACCAGCGTTTCTCGATCGAGATATGGGCCGAGGCCGGATAGAGCCGCACCAGCGCGTGCTGCAGATGCGCCCAGTCGGCCTCGCTCCTCGGCCGCGCCATGCGGCCGCGGCCGCCAAGCACCAGATGGCCGTCGGTTGTTTTGCGGTAGTAGACGAGAATGCGCCTGGAGTCGGACACCGCCTGCCCTTCCGGCAGGATCGTCGCCGCAAGGTTGGATGACAGCGGCGCGGTCGCGACCTGGAAGGAATGCAGCGGCACGATCGTTTCCGCGAGGCCCGGAAGCAGTCCATCGGTATAGGCGTTCGTCGCCAGGACAACCGCTTTCGCCCGCACCTCGGCGCCGCTTTCGGTTGAGACACGCCAAAGGCCGGCCTCCTTGCGGAGTTTCACCACCTTCTGCCGCTCGGCAATGCTGGCGCCGGCGGCGGCGGCGATGCGCGCCAGTTCCACTGTATAGGCGAGCGGATCGATGATGCCGGCGCGGCGGTCGAGCCAGCCGCCGAGATAGCCTTGCGCGCCGGTCATAGCGGCGATCTCGCTTTCATTCAGAAGCCGGACATCGGCGCCACGCGCCCGCCATTGACGATCCCTGTTCGCCGCCGCTTTCAATGCGGTTTCGGTATGCGCGGCCTGGATCCAGCCATTGCGGGTGAACGGCACCGCCAGCTTTTCGTCTTGGATGAGATCGAACACCGTATCCGCCGTCGAGGCGGCGAAATCGACCAGCGCTTGGCCACGCTCGGGGCCGAAATGCTCGAGCAGCCATTCGGGATCATATTTCAGGCCGGGAATGACCTGGCCGCCATTGAGGCCCGAGGCGCCCTGGCCGATCTCGCCAGCCTCCAGCACCTGTACACCGAGACCGAGCCGGGCTGCGTGCAAGGCGGTCGACAGGCCCATGAAGCCGCCGCCGATGATGGCAACGTCAACCGGCGCCGGGACGAGCGACTGGAAGGCGGATGCGGTCTGCGGCTTCTGCCAGATCGGAACGGAAAACGGTGCGGGCAAGGCTTCACCTGGAGTATGCGTAAAATGAAAATTCTAGTTCCAGTTTCATTTTTTTGAAAGAGCGGGCCTCATGTCAGAACTGACAATTGCCTGCGCCACGGGATAGACCTTTGGCGTGAATCCGGTGAAAGTGCAGCGGCCCAGCTGCCATCTCGATCATCAAAGGACCGTAAGCCATGACGAACCCAACGCAGCTTCCCGCCGACGGGCTCTTCATCGGCCGAGCCAGGGCAAGCGATGCCTCGCATCCGCTGGTGGTCACCGTGCGCGACGGCATCGTTTTCGACGTCACCTCGACCACCGCACCCACAGTGCGCGACATCTGCGAGATGGCCGATCCGGCCGGACACGTGCGCTCTGCCAAGGGCGAACCGATCGGCTCGCTCGACGCGATCGCCGCCAACAGTTTTCAGGCCACCCGCGACCCGGCAAAACCCTATCTGGTCTCGCCTGTCGACCTGCAGGCGGTGAAGGCGTCGGGCGTGACCTTCGTGGTCAGCCTGCTCGAACGCGTCATCGAGGAGCAGGCGCGCGGTTCGGCGGAAAAGGCCGACGCCATCCGCGCCGACATTGCCGGGCTGATCGGCCACGATCTGTCCAAGCTGAAGCCCGGCTCGCCTGAGGCGATGGAGATCAAGGCCAAGCTCATCCAGCGCGGCGCCTGGTCGCAATATCTGGAAGTCGGCATCGGCCCCGACGCCGAGATCTTTACCAAATGCCAGCCGATGGCGTCCGTCGGCTTCGGCGCCGATGTCGGGCTGCATCCGGTGTCGACCTGGAACAACCCCGAGCCGGAGATCGCCATGATCGCCGCCAGCACCGGCAAGATCGTCGGCGCCACCATCGGCAACGACGTCAATCTGCGCGACGTCGAGGGACGCTCGGCGCTGCTGCTCGGCAAGGCCAAGGACAACAATGCCTCGGCCTCGCTTGGGCCCTTCATCCGGTTGTTCGACGCAAGCTTTTCCATCGACGATGTCAAGCGCGCCACTGTGCGGCTGAAGGTCGAGGGCGAGGACGGGTTTTCGCTGGAGGGCGCGAGCTCGATGGCCGAGATCAGCCGTTCGCCCGAAGAACTGGTCGCGGCCGCCATGGGGCCGCACCACCAGTATCCCGACGGCTTGGCGCTTTATCTCGGCACCATGTTCGTGCCGTCGAAGGATCGCGGCGAGAAGGGCAAGGGATTCACCCACAAGGTCGGTGACATCGTCACCATCTCGTCGGAGAAATTCGGCGCGCTGGTCAACCGGGTGCTTCTGTCGCCCGATTGCCCGCACTGGACCTACGGCGCCAGCCATCTCATGCGGGACCTAGCCAAGGCCGACCTGATCTGATTTCGGAGCAGCGGGACGAACGGCTAGCCGGTAAACGTTCCTGTCCGGGATTCGTAAGCCGTTTGTTAGCGGAATCCGGGTGACTGTATCGGAAATTCGCTCCAGGATCGGGGCGCGGTCTGTGGGGGCCGAATCGCATGCTCGGTTTGCCGATGATATCGGTGCGCAATCTCGCCATGCGTTATGGCGGCGTTGTCGCGCTCAGGGATATGAACCTGTCTGTCGGACAGGGGACGATCCATGCTGTCGTCGGTGAAAGCGGCGCCGGAAAGTCGACGCTGGTGAAGCTGCTTGCCGGCGTGCTCCGGCCCAACAGCGGCACCATCCGCGTCGGCGACCAGATGGTCACCGTCGACACCCCGATCGCTGCACGCAAGCACAGCTTCGGCGTCGTCCACCAAGGGCTCGGCCTGTTTGCCGACCGCTCGGTGCTGGCCAATCTGTTCGTCAATCGCGAGCCGTTGCGCAATGGCTTCGTCTCCAGGCGCGAGATGGAGGCACGCAGCCGCACCGTGCTTCGGCAACTCAAGCTCGACGTCGATGTCCACGCTCCTGTGGGACAACTCGGCATGGGCGAACGGCAATATGTCGAACTCGGCCGCGCAATTCTGGAAGGCCCGAGGCTGCTGATCCTCGATGAACCGAATTCTGCGCTCGACCGGCGCCAGACCGAGCACCTGTTCACCGTACTAAGAGACCTCAAGGCCAAGGGCACGAGCGTGCTCTATGTCTCGCACCGGCTGGAGGATGTGTTTGCGATCGCAGACCAGGTCACGGTGATGCGCAACGGCCGTGACGTGCTGACAAGTGAGCGCTCGGCGTTGAGCGAAGCCGATGTGATCGACGCCATGATCGGCCAGCAGCGCGACAGCCTGTTCCCGCCTGCACTGCCGGCCAATGCCAGCACGATAAGGCCGCGGATCACGGTGGAGGGTCTGAGCGGCGGCCGGATTTCCGGCGTCAGCTTCACCGCCCGCTCCGGCGAGATCCTCGGCTTGGCCGGGCTTGAGGGGTCAGGCGTTGAACACCTGTTCGAGATGCTGTTTGGCCTGCGCAAGGCGCAAAGCGGCAGGGTGCGGCTCCCCGACGGCTACGGCTTGCCTGGAAATCCGACCGAAGCGGCGCGGCGCGGCATCGGCCTGGTGCCGGCCAACCGCCTGTGCAACGGCCTGATGCCCGACCGGTCGCTGGCCTTCAACATAGGCAACATCGCTACCGGCGCCCGCAACTGGGGGTCGCGCCGCTACTCGCCCAAGGCCGCGATCGCCGCCGCCGCAAGGCAGATCGATGCGCTGCGCATCAAGGGCCTGCCGGACGCGCCGGTGAATTCGCTGCTGGCCGGCGATCAGCAGAAGATCGTAGTCGCCAAATGGCTGGAGACGGCGCCGCAAGTGCTGCTCCTAGACAATCCGGCTGGCGGTATCGAGGCGGCTGCCAAGCGCAAGATCTATGCGCTGATCCGGCAGATGGCAGCCAATGGCTGTATCGTTTTGCTGCGTTCGGTCGAGCCGTCCGAACTGACCAACCTCAGCAACCGCGTCCTTGTCTTCCACCGCGGCCGGGTCGCCGGCGAGCTGTCCGGCGCCGAGATGAAGCGAAGGACAGTGCTGCAACTGACCACCACCGGCGAGATGCCGGAGGCGGAGCGGCCGAAAAAGAAACTCGTGGGAGCCATGGCATGACACGATTGGATCCCATGCTACAGCTTGCCGGTTCGGCTGCCCACCCGAAGCGCAGCCTTCGCCTGCCCGTCGAACTCAGGCCGCTCATCGGGCTCGTTGTCCTGGTGGCGATTACAGGCTTTGCCCGGCCGGATTTCCTCGATGAGGCCAATGTGCTGTCGTTGCTGGAAACCGCTGCGTATCCCGGCATGCTGGCGATCGGCATGGTGTTCATGCTCGCACTCCGCGAGATCGACCTTTCCGTCGGCTGGATATTCCATCTCGCGGCCCTTCTCACCGCATTCCTTCTGGCCGCCGGCATCGACCCGTGGCTTGCCGCCCTTGCCGGCGTGCTGCTCGGCGCCGGGCTCGGCCTCGTCAACGGCCTGCTGGTGGTGGCGCTGCGACTGCCGGCCATCGTCGTTACGCTGGGCACCTTTGCAATGTTCCGGGGCCTGGCGGCGGTGGCCGTCAAGATGCAAGCGACAGCTCCGGCCAGCCCAGGCGGCGACTTCTTTGAGATCGTTCACGGCAAGCTGTTCGGCCTTGTGCCGACGGCTGTCTTTGTCTTCGTCGCAATGGCGGTGGTGATGCACCTCGTGCTTCACCGCAGCCGCTTCGGCTACCGGATCCAGGCCGTCGGCAGCAATCCGCAGGCGGCGCTCTATGCCGGCATCCCGACAGGTGCTGTGCGGCTGCAGACGCTGGTGCTGATGGGCATCGTCTCGGGGCTGGCGGGCGCGCTGTGGCTTGGCTCTCCCGTTACCGACGTCGACCAAGGCGGCGGTTTCGTGCTGATGGCGATTGCCGCGGCGATCATCGGCGGCACCTCGCTTTCCGGCGGGCGCGGCACCGTCTTCGGTGCGGTGATCGGCATGCTGATCGTCCAATTCATCTTGAGCGGCGTGACCCTGTTCGGCATCGACGCCGTATGGAGCCCCTTCGTGATCGGCGCGGTGATGGTGCTTGCGCTCGCGCTCGACCGGCTGGACAAGGTGCTGCGCATCCGCCAGGCCGAGCGCTTCCAGGAAAATCCGCGCGCCTGAGTTTAAGCCCCGCCTGCTTGCCGGGAAATATCTCTATCTCTTGGTTGACGCAATTCCGGACGGAAAACCGTTTCACACTTTTCCTGGAATTGCCCTCTAACTGATGCGATCTGATGGGATCGATGATGGCGCGTTGCATCGCGCCACCATCCATTGGGCGGATAGAGGCTTGCCATCGGCCGCAAAAGAAGATGCTCTGCGCATCCGGGTCGGCGCTGGCAGGAGGATAGGATCAAGGACATGGCCCGGATCATCGCCGGACGTGGAGGTCGTTTTTCAACATGGGAGGAAAGCAAATGCTGACGAGGCTACGATTACTCGTGCTTGGCTTGATTGTGGCGCTGGCCGTTCCGGCGGCGGCACAGGCCAAGACGTTCTACTGGATTTCGCATGGCGGCCCGGCCGACCCGGTCTGGACCTACTTCCTGGCCGGCGCCAAGCAATGGGCGAAGGACACCGGCAACACCGTCAACACCTCGTTCCACAATGGCGACGTTGCCTCGCAGCAGGAGGCCGTGCGCGCCGCGATCTCGGCCAAGGCCGACGGCATCGTCACCACCAGCCCCGATCCGGGCAGCCTGATCGAAATCGCCAAGGAAGCCAACACGGCCAAGATCCCGATCATCAACTTCAACACGCCCGATCCCAAGGCAAGCTTCGACGCCTATGTCGGCGGCGACAACGTCACCTTCGGCAAGCACTGGGCGCAATATCTGGTCGACAAGGGCCTGGTGAAGAAGGGCGACTTCGTCTGGATGCCGGTCGAAATCCCCGGCGCCACCTACGGCGTCCAGGAAGAGGAAGGCATCAAGAGCGTCTTCGAACCGCTGGGGATCACCTATGAGATCACCGAAGCGACCCTCGACCAGGCCGAAGCCATCAACCGCATGGTCGACTATCTCACCGCCAACAAGGCCAAGGTCAAGGCAATCATCGGCCTCGGCGATCTGGTCACCGGCTCGATCAAGCGGGTGTTCGACCAGGCCGGCATCAAGCCGGGCGAAATCCCGGTCGTCGGCTGGGGCAACTCGCTCGACACCACCCAGGAAGTGCTGACCGGCTACGTCAATGCCGGCCAGTGGCAGGACCCGCAGGCGACCAGCTACGTCGCGCTGTCGCTGGCCAACATGGCGGCGTCAGGCATTCCTCCGGGCTTCAACGTCATCACCGGCGCGCTCTATGAAAAGGACACCGCGCAGGTCTACGACGACATCCTGTCGGGCAAATAACCCAGACCTTCAACAGTCGCGGCCGCAGCCGCGGTCGCGACTGTCTTTTCGCCGAGCCCTTCGCGTTGCGCGCTGGGCTCAGCCTTCCCCTTCCTGTCGCAGGTTATCAGTGGAAAACCGTTCGCTCATCCAACGCCTGATCGCGAGGCCGGAATTCGGGCCCTTCGTTCTGCTCATCGTCGAAATCGCGGTGTTCTGGAGCATCAACCACGATTTCCTGTCGCCGCAGAACATCTCCAACACGCTGGCCTTCACCGTCGAGCTCGGGCTGATCGCGCTGGCGATGACGCTGTTGATGACGTCGGGTGAATTCGATCTGTCGGTCGGCTCGCTGTTCGGCTTTTCGCCGGTGCTGATGTGGACGCTGTTCAACAGCGGCCTGACCTCGCTGGAGGTCGGCTTCCTCGCCGCGCTGCTGATCGCGGCCTTCATCGGCCTGGTCAATGGCTGGTTCGTCACGCAGCTGAAAATCCCATCCTTCCTGGTGACGCTCGGCATGCTGCTGGTGGTGCGCGGCACCGCGCTGTTCGTCACCGACGGCTTTCCGCAGCGGACGTGGAGCGCCGAGGGCAGCTGGCTGGCCGAAGCGCTGGTCGGTGATTTCTTCATCGGCCCGTTCCGCATCTACATGTCGCTCTTCTGGTTCATCGCGGCGGCCATCGCACTGGGCTACGTGCTGACGCAAAGCCGGACCGGCAACTGGATCCAGGCAGCCGGCGGCAATCCAGGCGCCGCAAGGGCGCGCGGCGTCAACGTCAGCGGCGTCAAGATCGGCCTGTTCGTGCTGTCGTCGGTGATGGCTTCGCTTGCCGGCGTCATCTCGTCGCTGCGCACGTCGGCCGCCAACCCCAACAGCGGCACCGGCTACGAGCTCGAAGTCATCGCCATGGTGGTGATCGGCGGCACGGCGCTGACCGGTGGGCGCGGCACCATCATCGGCACCGTGCTCGGCATCCTCATCCTGCGCGTCATGCGCAACGGCATCGTGCTGATCGGCGTGCCCGGGCTGGCCTACAACATCTTCATCGGCGCCATCATCCTCGGCATGATGGCGCTGCACTCATGGCTGGAACGCCGGCATCAGGCAGGGACCTAGAACCATGGCTGAACCGCTCATCCGCATGTCCAACATCAAAAAGTCCTACGGGCGCGTGCAGGCGCTCGAAGACGCCAATTTTCATGTCAACGAAAGGGAGATCGTCGGCCTGCTCGGCGACAATGGCGCCGGCAAATCGACGCTGATCAAGGTGTTGTCGGGGGCGGTGCCGCTGACCAGCGGCGACATTTTCATCCGCGGCAAGAAGGTCAATCTGCGCAGCACCAGCGACGCCATCGCGCACGGCATCGAGACGATCTACCAGGATTCGGCACTGGTGACGCAGCTGTCGATCGCACGCAACCTGTTCCTCGGCCGCGAGCCGATCAAACCAACGCGCTTTTTGAACCGCATGGACCAGGAGGCGATGAACAATGTCGCGCGCGACCTGCTGAAACAGGTCGGCATCTCTAAGAACATCCCGCCGACGACGCCGATCGGCTCCCTGTCCGGCGGCGAGCGGCAGGCCGTCGCCATCGCGCGCGCCATGCACTTCGACAGCGACCTGATCATCCTCGACGAGCCGACCAACAATCTCGGCGTCGCCGAGACGCAAGGCGTGCTGAGCTTCGTGCGCAACGCGCGCGATTCCGGGCATTCCTGCATCTTCATCGCCCACAACATCCACCATGTCTTCCAGGTGGTTGACCGCATCGTCGTCATGCGCCGGGGCAAGGTGGTGGCCGACGACATCGACCCGAAGAAGACCAGCGTGGCCGAGGTCGAACGCATCATCACCGGGATGTCGGACAAGGAGATCCGCGACGCCATCATCGAAGGCGGGCCATCGCACGGCTGAACCGTCTTCGCGCCGTCTGGCACGGAAACGCATCCGCTCTAACTCGTTGTAGAGCATGACCTTTTGACAAAACGGTTCCCGTTTGTCCGAGAAAACCGGTTCCCACTTTTCGGGATCATGCTCTATGACTGCAGCCATGAAAGCCACCGTTGCCGACATAGCCAGGAGCTGCGGCCTGTCGACCGCGACCGTCGACCGGGTTCTGAACAACCGGGCCGGCGCGAGCGCCGCCAACCGCCAACGGGTGATGGAGGCGGCCAAGCAGCTCGGCTATTTGCCGGTGGTCGATCAGGTGACGCTGCCGTCGCGGCCGGCGCATCTTGAATTCTTCCTGCCGATCGGCGCCAACGGTTTCATGATCGACCTCGCCGGGCACATCGAGGACTATGCGGGGCGCCTGCCGCTGGTCGCCTCGTGCCGGATCCACAATCTCGGCGGCATCTCGCCGGCAGCGCTGCAGGCGGCGGTTGAAAATCTGTCGCTGAAGGCCAATGGCGTCGGCGTCATTGCCGTCGATCATCCGCGAACGCGCAACATATTGCGCGATGTGGTCGAGGCAGGCATCCGCCTTGTCACGCTGGTCTCCGACGTTCCAGCCGCCCCGCGTTCGGCCTATGTCGGCATCGACAACCGGGTTGCCGGACGCACGGCGGCGCTGTTGATGGGGCGCTTCCTCAACGGCCGCCAGGGTCATCTGGCGATGGTCGTCGGCTCGCGTTCCTATCGCGGGCACGAGGAGCGCGAGATGGGCTTTCGGTCGGTGCTGACAGAGGAATTCCCCAATCTCACGGTCTCGAGTGCGGTCGAGATCAATGACGAACCGGAGGGCAGCTACACCGCAACGATGCAGGCGCTGCACAACGAGCCGGAACTGCTCGGCATCTATTGCGTCGGCGCCGGGCGCTCAGGTGTGGCGAGAGCGCTGCTCGAGGCCAAGCCAAAGAAGAAGCCGGTCTTCATCTGCCACGACCTGACCAAGGAAACGCGCGGCTATCTCGTCGACGACCTCGCCGATGTCGTCATCGACCAGAATGCGCGGCTGATCGCGGAGCAATCTGTGATCCGCCTGCTCGGCTCGATCGCATCCGCCGCGCCATACCTGACGAAGAAGTTCATCGAGCCACGGCTGATCTTCAAGGAAAACGTGCCGGTGCAGTGAAGTCGCGCCGTGGCGGTTTCTCCGATTTGTACGACAAGTCGGGGTAGATGCCGCAAATCTGCACAGCAGCCATGCAACTTTCATTGTTGCCGAATCATTGGGCAACCCGTACTCATCTGGGTGTCGGCCATCTACTCCTCCCAGATGCGATGCCGACGCTGAGCGCGGTGCACCTCCTCCCGCATCTCGTTCGAAATCGAGCCCGCTGCCACCTCCTCCCGGCAGCGGGCTTTTTTCATTCTCAAATGAATCTAAATTAGAGTTGACGGGCAAGTTCGGAGAATAGCCAAAAGCCCCGCCGGATGATGGGGACTCCTCAACTCCGAAAGCTGGAATTCAGCGCGCCCTGAAAGAGCTGATCAGGCCTTCAGCCATGCGCACGAACTGCGTGCTGGGGCCCTGGCAGCCCATGGTCTGCACGCTGACGCGCGCCCCTTCGAACAGCAGCGACAGCGTATCGGCCAGAAGCTCGGCCTGACCGATGCCCGCATCCCGGCACAGCGCAACGAGGCGATCGCGCTGAGCGCTCTTGAGCTCCTTGATCACGCTCCTGGCGGGATGGTCCGGCTCGGTCAATTCGGCGGCGGCATTGGCCATGTCGCAGCCGCGACCGTCAGCCGCCAGGCAAGCAGCGGCCATGCGAATCCAGGCATGCAACTGGGCGAGCTTGTCGCCGGGATGCTCAGCCTCGAATTGGTCCCACATCGCGGCGCCTTTAGCCGCCGACGCGCGCAGGCATTGGACGATCAGTTCGTCCTTCGACTCAAAATGACGGTAGAGCGTCATCTTGTTGGTGCCGGCGGCTTCCGTGATGGCGTCGACACCGACGCCCTTGATGCCATGCTTGTGAAACATGTCCTGCGCCGTCTCCAGGATTCGGTCCCGGGGGCGCACGCGATCGGTAATGCCGTCTGCCATCGCAGTCTCCTTGTCTCCCTAAAAATTCGGTTCACCTCTTGACTAGGGTGTTACCGGTCTGTAACTATCCGAATGTTACTTACTGGTAACACCTATGTGGCCTTCCGTCAATAACAAGGCCGTGAACTGGTCCTGCCAGATCACAAAGGGTGAAAATTGCAGGTCATGCGGCTCCGGCCGGTGAAGAGATGAAAACCGGTTCGCGATCGTCCGATGCGGGCCGCTGGAATGGAGACGCTCCAATGTCGCAGCGCAAGGATTTGACCATCGATGAAGCCATCCGGGATCCGATGATCCGGCTGGTGATGAAAGCGGACCGCGTCAATCCGCGCGCCTTCGAAGCGATGCTGAGGACCGTTGCCGATGAGCAGGGCCTCAGCGGTGCGGCGCCGTCTTCGTATTTTTTGCAGGACCCGGGTTCGGTGCGCGGCCGGCGGCTGTCCCGGTCTGCCAATTCTTTTAAAGAGGCCGGTTCTTCTAAAGAGGTTTGCGTGTCGTGGTAAACTTTTTCATCCATCGTCCGATCTTCGCCTCGGCCATCGCCATCATCATGGTGCTCGCCGGGACGATTTGTTATTTCCTTTTGCCGGTTTCGCAGTTTCCCGACATCACGCCGCCGCAGGTCGTGGTCAGTGCGCATTATCCGGGCGCCAGCGCGCAAGTGGTCGCCGATACGGTGACGACGCCGCTGGAGCAGCAGATCAACGGCGTCGAAGGCATGACCTACATGTCGTCGTCGAGCTCCAATGACGGCTCCTCGACCATCACCATCACCTTCGATGTCGGCTATTCCTTGAGCACCGCGGCCGTCGACGTCCAGAACCGCGTCTCGCAAGCCGCCTCGTCGCTGCCGGCGATCGTCAACCAGGGTGGCGTGACGATCAAGAAGCAGAACCCGAATTTCGTCCTCATCGTCAATCTGACCTCGCCCGACAGTTCGGTCGATCCGGTGGCGCTGAGCAACCTCGCCTATCTGCAGGTTGTCGATCCTTTGAAGCGGCTGCCCGGCGTCGGCGACGTGCAGATCTTCGGCGAACGCCGCTATTCGATGCGCGTCTGGCTCGATCCGGACAAGCTCGCCAATCTCGGCATCACCGCTGTCGACGTCCAGAACGCCATCTCGGAACAGAACGTCCAGGTGGCGGCCGGCAAGATCGGCCAGTCGCCGGCGCCCGCCGGCACCGCCTTCGAGATGCAGGTCAACGCCGTCGGCCGCCTGAGCGACCCCAAGGAGTTCGGCGACATCGTCGTGCGCGCCAACACCGGCACCGGCTCGCTGGTGCGGCTGCGCGACGTCGCCCGCATCGAGCTCGGCGCGCTGCAATATTCGTCGTCGGCCTTCTTTGGCAAGGACCCCACGGTGGTGCTGGCCGTCTACCAGATGCCCGGTTCCAACGCGCTCGATCTGCAGCAGCACGTCAAGGACAAGATGCAGGAACTGTCGGCCCGTTTCCCCAAGGGCGTCTCCTACGCCATGCACTACGACACCACGCGCTTCGTGTCGGCATCGATGCATGACGTGCTGATCACGCTGGGCGAAGCGCTGGTGCTGGTCGTGGCCGTGGTGTTCATCTTCCTGCAGAGCTGGCGCACGACGATCATCCCGACCATCGCCATTCCGGTGTCGCTGGTGGCGACGATGGTCGTCATGGAAATGATGGGCTTCTCGCTCAACATGCTCTCCCTGCTCGGCATGGTGCTGGCCATCGGCCTCGTCGTCGACGACGCCATCGTGGTGGTCGAAAATGTCGAGCGACAATTGGAGGCGGGCCTCAAACCGCTGGCGGCGACCAAGGCCGCGATGGCCGAGGTCACCGGACCGATCATCGCCACCACCGCGGTGCTGATGGCCGTCTTCGTGCCCGTTGCCTTCATTCCTGGCGTCTCCGGCAAGCTCTACAATCAGTTCGCGCTGACGGTGGCGATTTCGGTCGGCATATCCGCCTTCAACTCGCTGACGCTCAGCCCGGCGCTGAGTGCCGCCTTCCTGCGCCATCGCGGGGAGACGCAGTTCGCCCCGTTCCGCTGGTTCAACACGGGTTTCGACAGGCTGTCGCATGCCTATGCCCATGGCGTACGCATCCTCATCCGGCTGCGCTGGATCATGCTCGGTCTGTTCGCGGCCGGCCTGGTCGCCACCTACTTCGTCTGGCAAAAGCTGCCCTCGACCTTCCTTCCGGTCGAGGACCAGGGTTACTTCTTCGTCGTCATCCAGCTGCCTGACGGCGCCTCGCTGGAACGCACTGACGCCGTGGCCCAGAAGGCGCGCGACATCCTCCAAGCTACGCCCGGCGTCGAGATTGTCGGCTCGATCAGCGGCCTGAACTTCCTGACCAGTGCCGCGCAGTCGAACTCGGCTGTCGAGTTCGCCATCCTGAAGCCGTGGGAAGAGCGCGGCCCCGACCAGAGCGCGTCGAAGCTCGTCGCCGACGTGCGCGGGAAGCTGATGCAGATTCCGGAAGCCTTCGCGCTGTCCTTCGATCCGCCTTCGATCCCGGGTATCGGCACCACGGGCGGCTTCGAATTCGTCGTCGAGGATCTCACCGGGCGCGGCAGTTCAGCCCTCAACGACGCGACGCAAGCCGTGATCGCCGAGGCGCGCAAGCAGCCGGAAATCAACCCGCAGCAGCTGTTCTCGCCGTTCTCGACCTCGACGCCGCAGTTCAACTACGACCTCGACCGCAGCAAGGCCAAACTGCTCGGCCTCAACCTGCCCGACGTCTTCAACACGCTGCAGATCTATCTCGGCTCGCTCTACGTCAACGACTTCAACCTGTTCGGCCGCACCTTCCGGGTGACCATCCAGGCCGACAAGGATGCACGTGCCGACGCAGGCGACCTTTCGCGGCTCTATGTGCGCAACGCCTCCGGCGGCATGGTGCCGCTGAGCACACTGGGCAAACTGGTGCCGTTCGTCGGCCCGGAAACCGTGCCGCACTACAACAACAACGCCTCGGCCACGATCAATGGCGGCGCAGCCCCCGGCTTCTCGTCAGGCCAGGCGGTTGCCGCGATGGAACGGGCCGCCGCCACCGCTTTGCCCAGGGATTTCGGTTTCGAATGGACCGGCATCACCTTCCAGGAGCTCAAGGCAGGATCGATCGCGTCGGTCGTCTTCGGCCTCGCCATCGTCTTCGTCTTCCTGATCCTGGCGATGCAGTATGAGAGCTGGGCGATGCCGTTCATGGTGCTGCTGGCGGTGCCACTGGCCCTGTTCGGCGCCTTCGCAGCCCTGTTCTTGCGCGGCATGCAGATCGACGTCTACTCGCAGATCGGCTTCGTCATGCTGATCGGCCTCGCCGCCAAGAACGCGATCCTGATCGTCGAGTTTGCAAGGCGGCGGCGCGAGGAGGGACTGAGCATTGTCGACGCGGCAATGGAAGCTGCGCGGCTGAGGCTGCGGCCGATCCTGATGACGGCCTTCGCCTTCATCCTCGGCGTGCTGCCGCTGATGTTTGCGACGGGTGCGGGTGCGGCAAGCCGGCAGTCGATCGGCACCACCGTGTTTGGCGGCATGGTCGCGGCGACCATCCTGTCGCTGGTGTTCGTGCCAGTCTTCTACGCGGTCATCGAACAGCTGCGCGAACGCCGCGTGCGCAGCGAACCCAACGCTGCTCATGACCAGGACAATAATGAACCGACTGCCGAACCAGCGCCGATGCGCCTGGCCGAAGCAGCCGAATAGAATTGGAGACCAAAATGCGTAAATGGAAAATAGCTTTGGGAACGGCCGTCGCCCTGGGAGCGATCTCGGTGGCAAGCGTCCACTTCCTCGACATGGGCAATCTCAGCCTCAATGCCGGCACGGCGGCAGCGACGGCAGCACCTGCGGCATTCGTCATGCCGGTGCCGGTGACGAGCGTGGTCAAGAAGACGATCCCGATCTACCTTGACTACGCCGCCCGCATCGAGGCTATCCGCAGCGTCACCTTGCAGGCCCGCGTGCCCGGCTATCTGCAGGAGCAGACGGCTAAGGACGGCGCGGATGTGCGCCAGGGTGATCTGCTCTACAAGATCTCGCCTGACGACTTCAAGGCGGCTCTCGACCAGGCCAAGGCCGAAGTGCAGCGCGACCAGGCGAGCCTCGACTATGCGCGCTCCAATCTCGGCCGCGGCTCCGAACTCGCCAAGAGCGGTTATCTGGCCAAGGATGGGTTCGACCAGCGCACGAGCACCTTGCGTCAGGCCGAAGCGTCGCTTGCCGTCAACCAGGCGGCGGTGCGGACGGCCGAGCTTAATTTGAGCTACGCCGAAATCCACGCTCCGTTTGCCGGCCGCGTCGGCCGCAACCAGGCTTCGGTCGGCACGCTGGTCAGCGTCGCCGGCACGGTGCTGAACACGCTGGTGCAGCTCGACCCGATCTACGTCACCTTCAATCCGAGCGAGACGGATCTGGCCGAAATCGAACAGGCCCGGGCCGCCGGCCCGATCGAGGTCGAGGTGCTGCTGCCCGGCGAGACCGAAGCCAGCCAGAAGGGCGAACTCACCTTCATCGACAACACGGTCGACCACTCGACCGGCACGATTACGGCGCGCGCCACCATCGGCAATGCGAAGTTCTCGCTGCTGCCGGGCCAGTATGTCCGCGTGCGGCTGCACATCAAGCAGCTGCCCGACGCGCTGATGGTGCCGCAGGTGGCGCTGGGTTCGAGCCAGCTCGGCAAATATGTCTATGTCGTCGGCAAGGGCAACACGGTCGACCAGCGCATCGTCTCGCTCGGCGCGACCAGCGGCGACCTTGTGGCGGTGCTCAGCGGCGTTGCCGAAGGCGACCAGGTGATAACCGGCAATCTGCAGAAGATCGGACCAGGAATGCCGATCTCGCCGTTGCCCCAGGAGAAACCGGCCAGCTGATAACCCCCATCAGCCCCGGTCCTGCGGCGCCTTCGGCTTCCACGCCGAGGGCGCCGTTTTTTATGGAGCGCCGCACGCCGTTTTTGGAGTAACCGCAAGGCACAAGAATCCGGAACAGACATATTGTAGGATTGTCGACAATCTGCTTGTCTGTTTCCGGCTCTCACTGGAGTGACGGAATGGCCAAGCTGGACTTCAATCCGATCGCGGATACGACACGCCGAGCCGAGATCGTTGCGCTGTTGCGGCGGGCGATCCTGACCGGCCAGCTGGAACCCGGCCAAAAGCTGAACGAGCTGAGGATCGCTGAGCAGATGCGGGTCAGCCGTGCGCCGTTGCGCGAGGCGATGCGCGAGCTGGTGCAGGAAGGCATCCTGACCAGCATTCCCTATGCCGCCACCTTCGTCATCGATGTCACCGCCAAAGATATCGACGACGCCTATTCGCTGAACAAGGTGCTCGATGAATTCGCCATCGAGCGGACATGGAAGCTGCGCGACCAGCGCTTCTTCGATGAACTCGACCGCCGGCACGAAGCGGTGAAGCAGGCAACGCGCGCGCGCGACACCACCCGCCAGATCGAGACCGCACTGCAATTGCACGGGCTGATCTATGAATGGGCCGACAATTCGGTGCTGCTGGAAACTTGGCAGCGGCTGACCAGCCGGCTGCAAATGTACTTTGCCCTGCACCAGCGGGCCCGCAACGAGCCGGTGCCGGCCGAAGATCTCCACGAAACCTATGTGCGGCTCTTGAAGGGCGCCGACATGCGCGCTGCCCAGCGCCATGCGCGCGAGCATATCGACCTCGATTTCGAAGAGCTGCTTGCCTATGCGCGTGGCCTCGAGCAGCGGAACATCGAAGGGCTGACCCTCCTCAACGCCTAGAGACAACGGACAGACAAGTGCAGATCAAAACCATCAAGGCCTATCGCGTCGTGCAGCCCTTCGTGGACGGGCCCTACCGCATGTCCAAGGGGCGGGTTGCAGACTGCTTCGATGCGGTGATCGTCGCCATCACCTCCGACAGCGGCGTAACCGGCTGGGGCGAGATGGCGCCGCTCGGCAATTTCTATTCGGCCGCCTTTCCGGCGGGAACGCGTGCGGGCGTGGTCGAGATCGCGCCGCACCTGATCGGCCAGGACCCGCGTGGCCTCGCCGGCATCGGCCGATTGATGGATACGGTGTTCAAGGGCCATCCCTACATCAAGTCGGCGCTCGACATGGCCTGCTGGGATCTGGCGGCCCGGGCCGCCGACGTGCCGCTGGTGACCATGCTTGGCGGCCGCGAGAGCGACATGGCGGAGACCTACCGCGTCGTCACCCACGGCACGCTCGACCAGATGGCGGCACTGGCCAAAAGGATCATCGCGGAAGGCTGCCGGCGGCTGCAGGTCAAGGTCGGCGGCAATGTGCATGACGACATCGACAGGGTGAGCGCAGTCGCTTCGGCCGTGCCGAAAGGCACGGTGATTTTCTGCGACGCCAATGCCGGCTGGACACCCTACCAGGCGCGGCAGTTCGCCGATGCAACGCGCGGCATCGACTACACGTTCGAGCAGCCCTGCACGACGATCGAGGAGAACATGTCGGTGCGCCGCATGCTCGACAAGCCGATGGTGCTGGACGAGAGCGTCATCTCGCTCGAGGCGATGCTGGAAATCCATCGCCTGGGCGCCGCCGACGGGCTGACGCTGAAGATCTCGCGGCTTGGCGGCGTAACCAGGACAAGGCAAATCCGCGACGTCGCCGTCGATCTCGGTTTCATGATCACCGTCGAGGATACGGGCGGCGCCGAGATCGACACGGCGGCGATGGCGCATCTGTCGCTGTCGACGCCGGAAGAACGCCGGCTGCACGCCATCGCCTTCCATGAGTGGGTGACGGTGCGCACGGCCTCCAACGCCCCACCGGTCACCGGCAGCCACATGGGCATTCCCGACGGGCCCGGCCTCGGCATCGATGTCGTGCCCGACCTGCTCGGCAAGCCTTTCCTAGAGATCGGCTGAGATCAAGCGCAGCATGAAGCTGTCACCCCACGAATCCTCCGTGGGAGATTTGGTCCTGCAGCCATTCTCCGATTTGCGGGTTGAAATATTTTTCAAATGGAAATAGGAATGTTCAAAATGATGATTTGACGCTGCGGCGCGTCATGACTGGAGGAAGCGATATGGCCCATCCGCAATTTGCAGCGGAACTTCTGCAGCGCGCTGAAGCCCAAGGGCCCATCACCATCGGACTCGCCGGCGCCGGGCAGATGGGCACCGACATCGTCGTCCAGGTGGCGCTGATGCCGGGCATGCGGATCGGTGCCATTTCCGAGGTGCGGCCGCAAGCGGCGATCGATGCCGCACTGCTCGCCGGCCATGACCGCTCCGACATCGTCCAGGCTGCGAACGCCTCTGCCATCGACCGCGCCATCGAGGCCGGCAAGATCGCTGTCACCGAAGATCTGCATGCGCTGGCCGCGGCCGGCCGCATTGATGTCATCATCGACGCGACAGGCAATCCGAACATCGGCACGCTGTTTGCGCTCGAAGTGATGAAGAACGGCAAGCACATCGTTATGCTCAATGTCGAGGCGGACATTACGATCGGCCGCTTCCTCAAGGAGGAAGCGCGCAAGGCCGGCGTGGTCTACACCGGTGCGGCCGGCGACGAACCCGCCTGCACGCTGGAGATCATCGGCTTCGCCAAGAGCCTCGGCTTCAACATCATCGCCGCCGGCAAGGGCAAAAACAACCCGCTCAAGATCGACGCCATGCCCGCCGACTACGAGAAGGAAGCGGCCGAGCGCAACATGAATGCGCGCATGCTGGTCGAGTTCGTCGACGGTTCCAAGACGGCGATCGAGATGGTGGCTATCGCCAACGCCACCGGGCTGGTGCCCGACGTGCCGGGCATGCACGGCCCGACGGCGACGCTGGAGGAACTGGCCAGCGTTCTTTGCCCGCGCGAGGATGGCGGCGTGCTGCACCGCAAGGGCGTGGTCGACTATTCCATCGGCAAGGGCGTGGCGCCCGGCGTGTTCTGCATCATCGAAACGAGGCATCCGCGCGTGCTGGAGCGCATGGTCGACCTCAAGGTCGGCAAGGGCCCCTATTTCACGATCTACCGTCCCTATCACCTGACAAGCCTTGAAGTGCCACTGTCGGCGGCGCGCGCCGTTGTCTACAAACGTGCCGACATGGAGCCGCTCGACCATCCGGTCGCCGAAGCGGTGGCGGTGGCCAAAAGCGATCTCGGCGCCGGGCAGTCGCTGGGCATGATCGGCGAGAACGACTATCGCGGCTTCGCCATGACCTGGGAGGACGCCCGCGCCAAGGGCGCGCTGCCGCTCGGGATTGCCGAACGCGCCAAGGTGGTCAAGCCGGTCAAGACCGGCGACTTCCTCACCTATGAAAATTGTGTACCCGACGATTCGATGGTGATAACGCAGATCCGCCGCCGTCTCGACCAGTCGGACGGACAGTTTGTGACCAACGCCGCCTGAACCTTCGGGATCTCCCTGTGATGGACGATGTCGTTATCGGGATCGATGCCTCGACGACGGCGGTGAAGGCAATCGCCTTCACCCGCGACGGCGCGGAGCTGTTCCAGGCGCGCGAGGCCTATCCGCTGGCCAATCCGAAGCCCGGCCATTTCGAGCAGGATGCCGAACATTGGTGGGCAGCCCTCGTCAGTGCGCTGAAGCAGGTTGCCGACAAGGTCGGCGCCGCGCGCGTGGCGGCAATTGCCATAGCCCATCAGCGCGAGACCTTCACCCTGATCGATCAGGCCGGCACGCCGCTCATCCCGGCGATCCTGTGGCTTGACGAGCGCGCCCGGCCACAAGTCGCCCGGCTGTCGGCCGAACTCGGCCGCGAGGCGATCCGCGACTGGAGCGGCAAGCCGCCGGATCCGACGCCGGCGCTCTATGCCATCGCCTGGTTGGCGGAACACCAGCCGCAGGTGCTGGCCAACGCCGCCGCCCTGGTCGATGTTCATGGCTTCTTCGTTCACCGGCTGACCGCACAGCTGGTTACCAGCACGGCAAGTGCCGACCCGCTCGGCTTGCTCGATGTCGCGACAGGCGAATGGCACGCTGAGCTTGTGGCGGCTGCAGGGCTGCAGCCACGGCAGTTGCCGGCGCTGATCGGCCCAGGCGAAATCTGCGGCGGCCTTGCCGAAAGCATTGCCCAGCTGACTGGCCTCAAAGCGGGCACGCCAATTGTCGCCGGCGCCGGCGATGGCCAGGCCATGGGTCTCGGCATGGGCGTCTATGGTGCCGGCAGGAGCTATCTCTCGCTCGGCTCCGGTGTCGTCTGCGGCTGCTATTCCGGCACAGTCACCACATCGGACGCGTTTCGCACGCTGGTCTCGCCCACCGGTTCGGGCTTCATGCTGGAAACCGTGCTGCGCTCGGGCATGCAACTGGTCGACTGGATCGTGCGCACCACCGGCGCGTCTTCCGCGGCAGAACTGGAGAAGGGTGCGGTCGATGTTGCGGCCGGCAGCGACGGTCTTTTGGTCATGCCCTATTGGGCCGGCGTCATGAGCCCCTATTGGGATGGCGCGGCGCGCGGCGCCGTTGTTGGCCTGTCGCTCGACCATGAGCCCAGGCATCTCTTCCGCGCCACGCTGGAAGGCATCGCTTTGGAGCAAGCCATCGCCAGCGAGGCGATGGAGGCCGAAAGCGGCGGCAAGCCGGGAGAGATGATTGCCGCCGGCGGCGGCACCAATTCGGCGCTGCTGATGAAGATCATGGCCAGCGTGCTGGAGCGGCCGCTGTTCGTGTCGCCGGTCAACGAGGCGGCGGCCCTTGGCGCGGCCATGCTGGCGGCTTCGGCGATCGGCTGGTTTGCCTCGCCGGAAGACGCCGCCAAGGCGATGGCGGCGGCGCCGGCCAGGCGTGTCGATCCGGATATGACGCTGGTGCCGGCTTACCGGGCGCGCAAGGCGATCTACCGCGACCTCTATCACGCGACACGCGACATCCACGCGCGGCTCGGTGCGATCTGAGTTCAAGCGCAGCTTGCCTGCGTGAGGCTCCCATGCCCAACCTGCCCAGCTTGCCGATTTTGCGTCCTGCCCGGCCAATGCTAGACTCATCGGGCTCATGAAAGCAGTATTTCACCTTGCCGCCCTGCCCTGGATTGTCGCGCTTGCGGCAGCTCCAATGACGGCGCGTGCGCAGGACGAGCCGCCCTTCGAGGTCACGCTCGACATGGACAATGACGGCAGGATGGATCGGGCCGCGATCGCGGCGGATTCCGAAACCGGGCTGGCGGATCTCTCGATCTATCTGGCTGCCGGCGAAGGAAAGCTCGATCCTTCGCGCAAGCCTGACTTTGTCAAAAGGGCGCTGACGCAGGACCGTATTCTCGGGCTCGAAAGCAAGGGCAAGGGATCGCTTGTCGTCACCTCGTGCTTCGGCTGCGGCGCCAACAAATCATGGGATGCGACGCTGACCATCGTCTGGCGCGGCGGTAAATTCCTTGTCGCCGGCTACAGTCGCGACTGGGACTGGAATGTGCAGAAAGCCGACGGCTCGGTCGGGACGACGCTGGGCGGCTGCGACATCAATTTTCTCACCGGCAAAGGTACCGCTTCAAAGGACCTGGACGACGGCAAACCGGTCGCGGGAAAATTCGTGTCGATCGCACTGGCCGACTGGTCGGACGACAGTCGTCCGGAGCCCTGCGAATTCTGACCGACGCCGACAGCGCTCAACGGTTGAGCAGGCCTTTGGCCGCATCCTCATCGGTAATGAGCACCGAAATCCTGGTGTTGGCGAGCGCGGCGCGCATGACGGCGACCTTCTCCTGACCGCCTGACACCAGGATGATGCTCGGAATATCGGACAGATCCTGCAGCGGATAGGCGCAGACGCGGCGGTTGACCTCATGGTCGACAGAGTGGCCCTCGGCGTCGATGAAATGGCACAAGAGGTCGCCGACCGCGCCGGCCGCCTGCAATTCCTCTAGTTCGCTCGGTTTGATGAAGCCGTAATTGGCGATCGGGCTGTCCTTGGAAAACGAGCCGACGCTGAGCACGGCGATGTTGGCGCGGCGCGCGCGGAAGACGACATCCTGAACGCTGCGCTGGCTCATGAAGGCATCGCGCTGTTCCGGCTTGTCGGCATAGACCGGCACCGGCAGCAGGAAACATTCAGCGCCGATCTTTTCGGCGAACTCCCAGGCGCTTTCGGTCGGGTTGAGCGGCTGCGCGTGGGTGAGGCCGCCGAGCATCGAGACAACCGTCGTCCTGGCGATCGGCCGCCTCGGCAGTTCGTTGATGGCGAATTTCAGGGTGCGACCCCAGCCCAGCGCAATGACGTCGCCGGCATTCACATTGTCGGCGAGATAGGCGGCAGCCGCGTGGCCGATCATCAGCGGCGCGTTGCTGCGATCGGCGGCCGACGGCACCACGACCGCCTGGCTTAGCCCGAAGCGCTGCTTCAGGCTCTCCTCGAGCTGCACACATTCGACGACACTGTCGCGAATGCGGAACTGGACAATGCCTTCCTCGCGGGCGGCCGACAGGATCCGGTGCACCTTGATGCGGCCGACGCCAAGAATCTCGGAGATGCGCTCTTGCGTCAGACCTTCGACATAGTAATGCCAGGCGGCCCGGGCCTTGAGCTCGGCATCGGGGAAGCGCGAGGCCTTCTCGTTTTCGACGGTCGCCATCTTTTGCCCTCCCGCGGCAGATTTCGGAAATCTTTCCGCAAGCGCCGCCCCCTGGCCTTCCCTAGGACAAACCGCCCTGTGGCGCAAACCACCGCCGAATGGCGCAACGGCTCTTGACAATTTTCTAATGAACAGTTTAGCTGAACAAAATTGCATATCAAAGATAAATTGTTCACAGGGAGGTGCCTGGTGAACAAGAGCGGACGGCAGGCCATCGCCGTTTCGCTGACGGAGGAGACGAAGTGGCCGTGAGTAATGATGCAAGCGAGTCGAAGGCTGGCGAGTTGAAAGCCGCGCCCGGCACTCAAGGTGCGACGGCCGCGAAGCTTTCGGCGCTGTTTGCCGGAACCATGGGGCCGCTGATCGGGCTGCTGCTGCTTTGCCTGGCGCTGACACTGACCACCGACACGTTCCTCACCGTGCGCAACATCCTCAACGTACTCGACCAGATCACCGTGCTCGGCATCATGGCAATCGGCATGACGCTGGTGATCCTGATCGGCGGCATCGATCTCTCGGTCGGCTCGGTGCTGGCGCTGGCCGCCATGGTGATGGGCTTTGTCTCCCATCCCGACTATCTCAATCTCGGCCTTGCGGCCGGCGTCGTTGCAGCACTGGTCGTCGCCGGCCTTTGCGGACTGGTGTCCGGCCTGCTGGTGACCGTCACCCGGCTGCCGCCGTTCATCGCGACGCTGGCGATGATGTCGGTGGCGCGCGGCCTTGCCAACATGATCACCGACGGCTCGCAGATCGTCGGCTTTCCCGACTGGTTCACCAGCCTGTCAATCATCCGCCATTTCGGCTTCCTGTCGGTCACAGTCGGGGTGATGATGGTGCTGGCGATCGTCTTCGCCATCTTCCTCAACTACCGCGCCACCGGCCGCAGCCTTTACGCCATCGGCGGCAGCGCCGAGGTGGCGCGGCTCTCCGGCATTCCGGTGAAGTCGCTGACCAACTGGGTCTATGCCATCTGCGGCGTGCTTGCGGGTCTTGCAGGCATTGTGCTTGCCGCGCGGCTGGATTCGGTGCAGCCGAGTTCCGGCCTCGGCTATGAGCTCGACACCATCGCGGCGGTGGTGATCGGCGGCGCCAGCCTGTCGGGCGGCGTCGGCTCGATCGGCGGCACTGCTGTCGGCGTACTCATCATCGGCGTGCTGCGCAACGGCCTCAATCTGCTCGGCGTCTCGCCCTTCATCCAGCAGGTGGTGATCGGCGTGGTGATCGCGCTGGCGGTCGCCAGCGATACCTGGCGGCGCAGGGCGCGATAGAGAACGGGGCACAATTGAGAATTCGCCCGGAGCGTCCGGGCGATAGACGGATCGGTCGATCCGAAACTGGGATGTTCCAAGGGGCGCGATGCGCTGGCGGGACAGTTTGACTATCAACGGAGGAAACACATGCTCACCAAACGTTCACTGCTGCTCGCCGCTGCCGCAATCATTCCCCTGCTCGGGCTGACCGACATGGCCTCGGCCAAGGAGGCCAAGAAACTCGGCCTCGCGGTGGCCAATTTGCAGGCCGACTTCTTCAACCAGATCAAGCAGTCGGTCGAAGCCTACGGCAAGGAGAAGGGCATCGAGATCGTCACCGTCGACGCCAAGGGCGATTCGGCAACGCAGGTCAGCCAGGTACAGGATTTGATCACGCAGAACATCGACGCGCTGATCTACATTCCGGCCGGCGCCACAGCCGCCACCGTGCCGACCAAGACCGCCAAGGCCGCCGGCATTCCGGTGGTCAATGTCGACCGCAACGCCGACGGCGCGCCCGGCGACACCTTCATCGCCACCAACAGTGTCGCCTCGGCGCAGGCGGTGTGCGACTACATCGCCAAGCAGGCCGGCGGCAAAGGCGAACTGATCATCATCCACGGCCAGAAGGGCACCACGCCGGAAGTCGACCGTTCCAAGGGTTGCGGCGAAGCGCTCAAGGCCTATCCCGATATCAAGGTGGTCGGCGAATTGTGGAGCGAAGGCTGGCACCAGGACGAAGGCTTCAAGCTGACGCAGGACCTGCTGCAGTCGCATCCCGATGTCTCCATCGTCATCGGCCAGGCCGATGCGCTGGCGCTGGGTGCGGCACAGGCGGTCAAGGTCGCCAATCCCGGCCACAAGGTCTGGGTTGCCGGCTTCGATGGCGACGTGGCCGCGCTCAAGGCGCTGAAGGACGGCGTGTTCGACGTCACCGCGACGCAGCAGACGCAAGGCATGGGCCGTCTCGCCGTCGATGCGGCGATCAAGCTGGTGGCCGGCGAAAGCGTTCCGGCCGAGCAGCTGCAGGATGCGACGCTGACCACCAAGGACAATGTCGAGCAGTTCATCGCCAAGCATCCGTAACGACCGGCACCGCTTTAGAGAGCACCACGATGTCTCCTGATCCTCGCCACAGCGAAAGCCCGCACAACGGGCTCTTCGTCAACGGCCTTTGCAAGAGCTACGGACCGGTCCAGGTCCTGGCCGATGCAAGCTTTGAGGTGCGGCCGGGCGAGGTTGTGGCGCTGCTCGGCGAAAACGGCGCCGGCAAGTCGACGGTGTCCAATATCATCGCCGGCTCGACCCGGCCCGACGCGGGCACCATCATCTGGCGGGGGAAGCCCTATTCCCCCGCCTCGCCTGCCGCGGCAATCGATGCCGGTGTGGGCATGATCCATCAGGAACTGAAGCTGCTGCCGGATCTGTCGGTGGCGGAAAACGTCTATGTCGGGCGCCTGCCGATGCGCGGCGGCCGCATCGACCGCGCCGAGATGAACGCTAAGGCCTCGGCGCAGTTGAAGCGGCTTGGCCTCGACGTCTCGCCCGAGCGCAAGGTGGGCACGCTGCGCATCGCCGCCCAGCAACAGGTCGAGATCGCCAAGGCGTTGACGCTCAATGCCGAATTGCTGATCTTCGACGAACCCACCGCAGCGCTCGGCGGCGAGGAAACGGAGCTTTTGTTCCAGCAGATCCGCAAGCTCAAGGCGGAGGGCATGTCCTTCATCTACATCAGCCATCGTCTCGACGAGATCGCGCAGATTGCCGACCGCGTGGTTGTGATGCGCGACGGACGCATCGTCGCCCGCCACGAGCGCGCCGATATTCCCGTGCGCACAGTGGTGGAGCAGATGGTCGGCCGCTCGGTCGAACGGATGTTCCCGCATCTGTCGTCGCCGCGCGAGGAGACGCTGCTCGAGGTCGACAACCTGTCCTCGCCGGAGAAGAGCTTCAACAACGTTTCCTTCTCGGTCAAAGCAGGCGAGATCCTCGGCATTGCCGGGTTGATCGGCGCCGGCCGCACCGAACTGGTGCGGGCGATCGCCGGCGCCGATCCGATCTCGTCGGGCTCGGTGCGCGTTGCCGGCAAACCGGTGCATCTCAGCGGGCCAGCGGCAGCCATCAAGGCCGGCGTCGTGCTGGTGCCGGAAGACCGCAAGGCGCAAGGCGTGGTGCTCGACCAGACCATCGGCGAGAATCTGGCGTTCGGCAATTTCGACCATGTCGCGCCGAAGGGCTGGGTGTTCCCGAAAGCGGTGCAGAAATTCGCCGAGGCCGGCATCTCCCGTCTCGGCGTCAAAGGCAAGCCGAACCAGGCGGTGTCGAAACTGTCCGGCGGCAACCAGCAGAAGGTGATCATCGCCAAATGGGTGTCGCGGCCGCCAAAAGTGTTCATCCTCGACGAGCCGACGCGCGGTATCGATGTCGGTGCGCGCGCAGCGATCTACGACGTCATCGCCGACCTCGCCCGTTCCGGCATGGCGGTGGTGGTGGTGAGCTCCGACCTCGAGGAGGTGCTGGGTCTGTCGCACCGGGTGCTGGTGCTGAGCCGCGGCCGCCAGCGCGGCATTCTCGACCGCAGCGAGGCGAGCAATGTCGCGGTGATGGAACTCGCCACGAGCTGAGGACAGGAGTCGGAACAAAGCGCAGCAGGTGGTATCCTCCCAAGGACCGGACCGCGCGGGGCGCCAGCAAAGACTGGCGCCCCTTCATTTCAGGAGGGGGAACAACATGAAACTATTCGATCTCAGCGGCGACGTAGCGCTGGTAACAGGCGCCGGCAGCGGCATTGGCCAGGCCATTGCCATCGGGCTCGCCGAAGCCGGCGCCGACATAGCCTGTTTCGGCCATGCCTCGAAAGGCGGGCTGGATGAGACCGCGCACAGGATCGCCGCGCTTGGCCGCAAGGCGGTGGTGCTGACCGGGACGGTGACGTCGGAGGCCGACTTGGCGACCGCAGTCGAGCGCACGGAAAAGGAGCTCGGCGCGCTGACCATCGCCGTCAACAATGCCGGCATTGCAGGAGCCGAGGCCGCCGAGACGCTGTCGCTGGAGAAGTGGCAGAAAATCTACGACGTCAATGTCAGCGGCGTGTTCCTGTCCTGCCAGGCCGAAGCGCGCGCCATGCTGACGCGGCGCAAGGGCTCGATCATCAACATCGCCTCCATGTCGGGTTCGATCGTCAATCGCGGCCTGACCCAGGCGCATTACAATTCGTCGAAGGCGGCGGTCATCCACATGTCGAAAAGCCTCGCCATGGAATGGGCCGATCGCGGCCTGCGCGTCAATGTGGTGAGCCCAGGCTACACGCTGACGCCGATGAACAAGCGGCCGGAGGTCGCCGAACAGATCAAGATCTTCGAACGCGACACGCCCATGGGGCGCATGGCGACGCCGGAAGAGATGGTCGGCCCGACCGTGTTCCTGGCCAGCCGCGCCGCGAGTTACGTCACCGGCATCGACCTGATCGTCGATGGCGGTTTTGTCTGCTGGTAAGGAGAAAAGATGCAGAAGCGTTTTGAAGGCAAGACTGCGGTCATCACCGGCGCGAGCGGTGGCATCGGCGCGGCGATGGCGAAGCGCTTCGCCGAGGAAGGTGCCGCGGTCGTGGTCAGCGCCATCGATGCCCGCGTCGAGGACGTCGCCGCCGGCCTGAAAGCAGCGGGCGCCAAGGTCGCGTCGATGCGCATGGACGTGACCAGGAAGGATGAGGTTACAGCGCTTTACGATCTCGCCGAGAAGGAATTCGGCCGTGTCGACATTTCGGTGCAGAATGCCGGCGTCATCACCATCGCCCGGATCGAGGCGATGACCGAGGCCGAGTGGGACAAGGTGATGGCCGTCAACACCAAGGGCGTGTTCCTGTGCTGCCAGGAAGCGATCGCGCGCATTCGCAAGCATGGCGACGGCGGCCGGCTGATCAACACGGCATCGGGCCAGGCGCGGCAGGGTTTCATCTACACGCCGCACTATGCGGCGTCGAAGTTCGGCGTCGTCGGCATTACCCAGAGCCTGGCCAAGGAAGTCGCCAAGGAAAAGATCACCGTCAACGCGATCTGCCCCGGCATTATCGACACCGACATGTGGGCTTACAACGACGCCGCCTGGGGCAAGCTGATGGGTGACTACAAGCCCGGCGAGCTGATGGCCGAATGGGTGAAGAACATCCCGATGGGGCGCGCCGGCAGCGGCGAGGACGTGTCCGGCCTGGTCAGCTTTCTCGCCAGCGACGACGCCACCTACATCACCGGCCAAACCATCAATGTCGATGGCGGCCTGATCATGTCGTGAACGTCAGCTCTGGCGGTTGGCAATCGACCAGTCTGAAATTCCGCAGTGCACAGGGCATCAGCCGTTGCGCCGCATGAACGTTGGTATATATAATTTCATCTCATGAAACGGCCTTGGCGAGCTCGCCGGCCGAGACCATGGGACCTTGATGGCTCGCACGTCTGAGAGCGCCGCTGGAGCGGCGATCGATCTGTTGACGATTGCTCACGCAGCAATCCATCCGATGCCATGACGCGGGCCCGCCCGGCATCACATAAACACCAACTCGAGCAACCATTTCGCCTGCGCAAGTTGCGGCCGCGGCAATGGCATGGTGCGAACGAACTTGCGCAACGACCCGCCTTTCCAACACAATCAAGAAAAGACGCAAGAAGGGAACGGTCAAGAAATTTCCACATGGTTTGACAGGAGAACAAGCATGTCATTTCGCAGTGTGATTTCGAACCTATCAATGGCAGCCCTTGCACTCGCCGCCGCAAGTGCGCTTACATCACCGGTCCACGCAGCAGCACCTGAATCCAACGACCCGATCAAGATCGCGCTGTTCGACTGGACCAGCGTCAACCTCAACGCCAAGATCCTTGGCGGCATCCTCGAAAAGCTTGGCTACACCGTCGAGTATCCCACCGCCGACTACCTCTCCAGCCTGACCACCGGTCTCACCAATGGCGACCTCGATGTCGGCCTGGAGTTCTGGGACACGACGGCCGGCGAAGCGATGAAGGCTTCAGACGCCACCGGCCAGACCGAGCGGCTGGGCAAGCTCGGGCCGAAGGCCAAGGAGGAATGGTGGTTTCCCGAATATATGAAGGAGAAATGCCCCGGCCTGCCCAATTGGGAAGCGCTGAAGGACCCGAAATGCGCCGAGGCGTTCTCGACAGCGGAGACGGCGCCGAAGGGCCGCTATCTCGGCGGCCCGGTAACCTGGGAAGGCTTTGACGACGAGCGCGTCGAGGCGCTGAAGCTGCCCTTCACCGTCATCCATGCCGGCACCGACGCGGCGATGTTCGCCGAGTTGGACTCGGCCTATCAGCGCAAGGCGCCGATCATGCTGTGGATCTATTCGCCGCATTGGGCGCCGGCCAAGTACAAGGGCGAGTGGGTCGAATTCCCGGAGTATACGCCCGAGTGCTACACCGACCCGAAATGGGGCACCAACCCGGATGCCAAATATGATTGCGGCAAACCGCATGGCGAAATCTGGAAATACTCCTGGTCCGGCATGAAGGACAAATGGCCGGTCGCCTACAAGGTGGCCAAGGCGTACACGATCGACACCGATGAGCTCAACAAGATGAGCGGCGAGATCGACCTCGGCGGCAAGACGCCCGAAGATGTCGCCGCCGCCTGGATCGCCGCCCACGAAGCCGACTGGAAAGCCTGGGCGCAGTGATCGCCTGACTGGAAGCCAGACCCGGCCCTAGCGGCCGGGTCTTATCTCCATTTTCCAGAAGGACCATTGGATGACGGAAGCGACTGAACCGCAGGCAACTGGCACGCCGGAGGATGTGCGGCCGATAAAGCTTGCCTGCCGTAATGTCTGGAAACTGTTCGGATCGAACGCGGCCAGCTTCATCCGCGAGCGTGCCGGCAAGGCCAGCATGGCCGATGTCGCTGCCGCCGGACTGGTCGGCGCGGTGCGCGCCGTCGATCTCGAAATCCGCCAGGGCGAGATTTTCATCATCATGGGGCTGTCCGGCTCCGGCAAGTCGACGCTGGTGCGCTGCATGTCGCGGCTGGTCGAGCCGACCTACGGCAAGGTCGAATTCGAAGGCAACGACCTGCTCAAGATTTCCGATGCGGCGCTGATCGAACTGCGGCGTCATCGCATGGGTATGGTGTTCCAGAATTTTGCGCTGCTGCCGCATCTTAACGTGCTCGACAACATTGCCTTTCCCCTGAGCATCCAGGGCCAGGACCGACCGACGCGCGAAGCGAGAGCGCGGGAGGTGATCGATCTCGTGGGCTTACGCGGCCGCGAGCATTTCTATCCGCGCGAACTCTCCGGCGGCCAGCAGCAGCGCGTCGGCATTGCCCGCAGCCTCGCGACCAAGCCGGAGATCTGGTTCCTCGACGAGCCGTTCTCGGCGCTTGACCCATTGATCCGCCGCGAGATGCAGGACGAGCTGATGCGGCTGCAGACCATGCTGCACAAGACCATCGTTTTCATCACCCATGATTTCGACGAGGCGATCAGGCTGGCCGACCGCATCGCCATCATGAAGGACGGCGAGGTCATCCAGATCGGCACACCGGAGCAACTGGTGGTCAATCCGGCGACCGACTATGTCACCGAATTCACCCGGGATGTCGACCGCGCCAAGGTGATTTCGGCGCGCAGCCTGATGCGTGCCCTGGATGGCTCCGAGCATGGCGGCACGGTTTCGCCCGACGCCAGGATCGCCAGCTTCTCGGCCAGCATCGTCGCTTCGGGAAAACCGTTCGCGGTGGTCAACGGCAGCGGCAAGTCGATCGGCGAGGTGACGCCGCAAGCCGTGATCGGACTGCTGGCCGGCATCGACAAGCAAAGAGCCGGCGCATGACGGTGACTGCAAGCGCCAGCCAAACGAGGCCACCGGTTCAGCGCTGGCTGCTGATCTGGGCGCTGGCGCTGGCCGCCGTGCTGGTGGTATTCCTGCTGCAGGAGAGGCTGCCATGGGCGGTCGACTATCCGGCCGATGCGGTCGTTCCCGTCGCCGACTGGGTCAGTGCGCTGATGCGCTGGATCAAGTCGAACTTGTCCTGGCTGACCCGCTCGATCACCGCGGTGCTCGGCGTTCCCCTCGATTTCGCGCTCGACCTGCTGGCCAAGAATTTCAAGATCGGTCACGGTGCCGATGCCTATGTCCTGCCGCGCCTGTCCTGGATCGGCGTCTGCGCCGCCGCGTTCATCGCCGGGCACGCCGCGGGCGGTAGAAAGCTTGGCATGCTGGTCGGCGGCTGCTTCCTCTACACCGCGCTGTTCGGCCAATGGACCAGCGCCATGCTGACGCTGGCGCTGATTTCCATCGCGGTGCCGTTCTGCATCGTCACCGGCCTGTTCGCCGGCATCTGGGCGTGGCGCAAGCCATGGGCCGAGCGGCTGATCATCTCCCCTGCCCTCGATTTGATGCAGACCATCCCGACCTTCGCCTATCTCATCCCGATGCTGCTTTTGTTCGGCAACAGCCCGGTCTCGGCGATGATCGCCACCGCCATCTTCGCCACGCCGCCGATGGTGCGGGCAACGATGCTGGGTCTGTCGCGGGTGCCGTCAGAGATCGATGATTTCTCAGAGATGGCCGGCTGCACGGCGCGGCAGAAATTGTGGCGCGTGCTGCTGCCATCGGCGCGGCCGACGCTGATGGTCGGCGTCAACCAGGTGATCATGCTGGCGCTCAACATGGTCATCATCGCCTCGATGATCGGCGCCGGCGGCCTCGGCTACGACGTGCTGCTGGCGCTGCGTGCGCTGAAGGTCGGCGAAGCGATGGAAGCCGGGCTCGCCATTGTGGCACTCGCCATCGGGCTCGACCGGTTGAGCCAAGCCATCGCCCACGAACAGGCGAAGGGCCACGTTCAACGGCAGGCGAACCAGAGCTTTTGGCGGCGCTATCCCAATCTGTCGCTGGCCATCGCCATCCTGGTCGTGACGACGCTGCTCGGCCTGTTCGTACCGGCATTCGCAGCGGTGCCGAAGGCGATCACCTTCACCACCGCGCCACTGTGGAAGGCGGCGGTCAACTGGGTGACGATCAACTTCTTCGACGTGATCGAAGCGTTTCGCGTGGCGCTCATCCTCAATGTACTGAACCCGCTGCGCGCCTTCTGCGAAGGCTTTCCGTGGCTCGGCGCAGTGGCCCTGCTCGGCCTCGCCGGCTACCAGCTCTCAGGCCTGCGTCTCGCCGCCCTCGTCGCCGCGCTGACCGCCTTCTGCGCCGTCACCGGCCTTTGGGAAAAGACCATGGCGACGGTTTATCTCTGCGGCATCTCGGCCTTCATCGCCTGCCTGATCGGCATTCCGATCGGTCTGATGGCCGCCCGCAGCGACCGCTTCGAAAAGATCGTCACGCCCATCATCGACACGCTGCAGGTGCTGCCGTCCTTCTGCTTCATCATTCCGGTGGTGATGCTGTTCCGCGTCGGCGACGTGACCGCCATGATCGCCACCGTCGCCTTCGCTGTGGTGCCGGCGATCCGCTACACCAATCACGGCATCCGGCAAGTGCCGCCGGCGCTGATCGAGGCGGCGAAGGTTTCCGGCTGCACGCCGCGCCAGACCTTCTTTCGGGTACAATTGCCAATGGCGCTTCCCGAAATCATGCTCGGCGTCAACCAGACGATCCTGATGGCGCTGGCGATGATCATCATCTGCGCCATGGTCGGCACACGCGACCTCGGCCAGGAAGTCTTCATCGCGCTGTCCAAGGCCGATTCCGGACGCGGCATTGTCGCGGGTCTCGCCATCGCTTTCATCGGCATCGTCGCAGACCGGCTGTTCAATGCCTGGACGGCGAAGGCGCGGGCAAGACTAGGATAATTGTTGAATGTCCAATCCCGGCGAACCGCCTTTTGCCGTACTCGTCTTCGACATGGCCAAGACCGGCGAGCCGGACGGGGAGCACGTAGTTTCGGGGTTTGACACGCTGGAGGCGGCGACGTCCTACGCCATTGCGCGGGTTCGCGCCTCGGTGGAGGAGTTGCGCAAGCCCGGCATCGCCACTGCTGAGCTTCGCCAGCTCTGGCAGCTCTATGGCGAAGACTGTTCGGTGCTGAACGCCGGAGTGCGCGGCAGCGATCTACTCGACGATTTCATTGCGACGCCGGCGACGCCAGCCGAGTGCAACTGGCAGGCGCTGGCGCCCAGGCTGCGCCGCTTCCGCGCCTCGCTGCTGATCTCCAACGGCAACAACGAATCCGTCTGGGCGGGCGGCTTCTTTCGCTCGACCTACAGGCTGACGCGAGACGGCCTCCTCGAGCGCTTTGGCGACGACGCCATTGCCGCCTTCAAAGCCAAGGGGATCGAGCCGGCGGAGCCGACGAAGCTCATGGTCGCCAATTACTTCGAGCTTCCCGACCCGCCCTACCCGCCGCCAGGCTTGACGCTGCGATCCTGGAGGTCGAGGTCGGTTTTGTCTGCCACGACGTGAAGTTCGGTGGCGACGCCGCCGGAATCTTCGCCTGGCCGCAAGAGCCGACCGACTGGGCGCTCAGAACCATGCAGTTCCTGCTGATGGCCGACATGATGGCCATGCGCGGCGATGGCCCCGACTGGGCCAACGACTGCGAGATACTAACCGCCAAGGTGACGAAGACGGAGGCGCCTCCCGACTATCCGCTGGATTGAAAGGATGATCGTCACCTGCACCTCGGTCGGCACACGCGATCTCGACCCGGAAGTGTCCATCGCACTGTCCAAAGTCGCGGCATTGTCGCGGGCTGGCAACAACCTGCCATCGACATCATCGCGGTCGGTCGTCGACCCCTGAGCCGCGAAAGCTCAAGCACGGCTCGGATAGAACGGTTTCGCCTCTTCTGGAGTTCGCCTCTTCTGGAAATGCCAGGCCGCGCTCCAGCTCTTGACTTTGACGCATTTTCGCGCGGAAAGCTGCTTCATCCTCGACCAGCCTGAGCTTGCTGCCGAATGCCCGATCAGCGCGAACCGCCTTTTACTGTCGTCGTCTTCGACATGGCCAAGACCGGCGAGCATGTGGTTTCGGGGTTTGAGACGTTGGACGCGGCTACGTCCTACGCGATTGCTCGGGTTCGCGCCTCGGTGGAAGAGCTGCGCAAGCCTGGCATCGCAGCAGCCGAGCTCCGGCGGCACTGGCATATCCGTGGTGAGGATTGCACGGTGCTGAACGCCAATGTGCGCGGCAGCGATCTGCTTGACGATTTCATCGCGACGCCGGGGACACCGGCCGAATGCGACTGGCGGGCGCTGGCGCCACGACTGCGCCGTTTCTACGCCGCTGTGAACGTCTTCAACAACGATGGCAAATCTATCCGGGTCAGCGGCTTTTTCCGCGCGACCTACCGGTTATGGCACGCTGGCCTGCTCGCACGATTTGGCGACGACGCCATCGCCTCCTTCAAAGCCAAAGGCATCACGCCGGCAGTGCCGACGAGAGTCTCGGTCGACCATCACTTCGAGCAGCCCGATCCGCCGCGCCCGCCGCTCAGCGATATCAGGCCGTTGCTGTCGTGGAAGGTCGAGATCGATTTCGGATGCACCGATGTGAGGTTCGGCGCCAAAACCGACGGCGTCTTCGCCTGGCCCGAGGAGCCGACCGGCCGGGCACTCAACGACATGACACATCTGCTGATGGCTGACAGACTGTCCATGTACGGCACCGGCCCGGAGGGCGCCTATTATAGCGAATTGGTGTGGGTCAAGGTGACGGAGACCGATGCGGCTCCCGACTACCCTCTGAATTGAAACTGGGCCGGTGCCGGCGCATTGTTTTGCATCACGCCGACCTATTCCGCCGCCACGCCCTTCACCTGGAGATAGCTTTCCATCGAGTCGTCCAGCGCCTGCAGCCAGGGCGTATGGTGCAATGGCGCCATGGTGCCGGTCATCAGCGAGCGGTAGGCGTGGTCGCGGAAGCTCATAATGTCTTCCGCCTTGTGGTGCTCCCACTCCATGAAGGTCTGGTTGACCGCCTCGACGTCGAAGCCGGGATAGTCGGTCTGGTCCATCAATTCCTTGGTGTAGTCGCCCTGGAACCAGATCATCTGCTCGGCGTCTTCCAGCGTCTCTTCGCGTGCCCGCCACTTGGCGCCGTGCTCGGCCATCGCCTGTACCGACGGCAGCTTGATACGGCCCATGATGACGTCGCGGGCGAACCAGGCCTGGGCGTCGAACATGTTGAAAGTGTAGAACTGGTCCTGCATGCCGATATAGGACAGTTTCGGGTTCTTCTCCCACACGACGCCCTCATAGAGCCCGTCCGGCCACATGCGATTGGCGGTCTTCAGTTTCAGCTCTTCCGTGAGGAACGGGAAGGAATGCAGGTAGCCGGTGCACAGGATGATGGCGTCGACGTCCTTGGTGGTGCCATCCTTGAAGTGCGCCGTCTTGCCGACGACCTTCTGCAGCAGCGGTACTTCCTTCCAGTTCTCCGGCCATTTGAACCCCATCGGTTTGGAGCGGTAGCTGGAAGTGATCGATCTGGCGCCGTATTTGTAGCACTGCGAGCCGATGTCCTCGGCAGAATAGGAGCGGCCGATGATCAGTATGTCCTTGCCCTTGAACTCCATGGCATCGCGGAAATCATGGCTGTGCAGGATACGGCCGTTGAACGTCGAAAAGCCTTCGAAATAGGGAACGTTGGGAACCGAGAAATGCCCTGAGGCAACGACGACATTGTCGAACTCCTCGGAGTAGGTGACGTCGTTCGTGCGGTCATGCGCGGTGACGGTGAATTTTCTCGTCTCGTCCGAGAAGGTCACCATGCGCACCGGACTGTTGAAGCGCACCCATTTGCGCAGGCCTGATTTCTCGACCCGGCCCTTGATGTAATCCCACAGCACCGCGCGTGGCGGGTAGGAGCCGATGGGACGGCCGAAATGCTCCTCGAATGTGTAGTCGGCGAATTCCAGGCACTCCTTCGGTCCGTTCGACCAGAGGTAGCGGTACATCGAGCCGTGGACGGGGTCGCCATGCTCGTCGAGGCCGGTGCGCCAGGTGTAGTTCCATAGGCCGCCCCAGTCCGACTGCTTTTCGAAGCAGACGATTTCGGGGATCTCGGCGCCCTTGTCGGCAGCCGACTTGAAGGCCCTGAGCTGGGCCAGACCGGATGGCCCCGCTCCAATGACGGCAACGCGCGTTTTCATGGCAGGCCTCCCGGTGTCATTCGATTTTTGGAATTGCTCTTACGAAACAAATTTCACTCACAGGACAGTAATTGCCTCTTGGATGCTGTCAACAGGCCTTGTGGAGAAACCGCGTTTCGCCCCAGCGGATTTCCGGAAACGGATGACGGCGTAATCCTGTTCGGACACCATTCGACTTAAGGGGCTTGCTGCGCGGTTGCGTTTCTGTATCGGCACCGAATATGTTCACCTGGAGTGAAATAATCATGGGGATTCGGAGGCGAGATGGCGAAGACAAGTTCCGATTCCAAGACTGCTTCGACAAGGGCAAAGCCACCGGCAAAGGCCTCCGTGGACGGAAAAACCATCCGCGCGCCGCTGACGCAGAATCCGCACGCCATTCGCGACAAGCGCGAAAAAGTGCTGGAGGTGGCGATCGGGCGCGAGGTGCGCGCCTTCCGCAAGAAGCTCGGCATCACCGTCGCCGATCTCGCCGTCGCCACCGATATTTCGCTGGGCATGCTGTCGAAGATCGAGAACGGCATCACCTCGCCGTCGCTGACCACACTGCAGGCGCTGTCGAGGGCGCTCGGCGTTCCCGTCACCGCCTTCTTCCGCCGATTCGAGGAAGAGCGCAGCGCCGTCTTCGTCAAGGCCGGCGAAGGCCTCGATGTCGAACGCCGCGGCACCCGCGCCGGCCATCAATACAATCTGCTCGGCCATATCGGCTCCAACACCAGCGGCGTCGTCGTCGAACCCTATCTGATCACACTGACCGAGGATTCGGATGTGTTCCCGACCTTCCAGCATGAGGGCATGGAATTCCTCTATATGCTGGTGGGCGAGGTGGTGTACCGGCACGGCAGCAACCTCTATCCGATGAAGCCCGGCGACAGCCTGTTCTTCGACGCCGATGCGCCGCACGGGCCGGAGCAACTGACGAAACTTCCGATGCGGTATCTGTCGATTATTTGCTATCCGCAGAGCGCGGGGTAGGAGTTCGATCTTCCCTTGATCCTCTCGTGCGGAGATCAGTAGTGCCGCGACGGCCCCCCCTTTGCAACATCGGCGATCGGCGAAAGCCGACGTGACATCCGATCTCCCCACTTGAGGGGGAGATGTCCGGCAGGACAGAGGGGGGCGAACCGCGATGACGCATAATCTGGTTTCCGCCAACAACCGCCGCAATGCGCGCAGGATGCGCAAGGTGATGACCGATGCCGAACTCAAGCTTTGGAACGAGATCAGGGCACACAGGCTGATGGGACTGAAGTTTCGGCGCCAGATGCCTATCGATGGCCATATCGTCGATTTTGCGTGCCCGGACAAAAAGCTGATCATCGAGCTTGATGGTTCCCAGCATGGCCAAGCCGAAACGTCGGAATCGGACGTCGCAAGAACCGCCAAGTTTGAAGCTCTGGGCTGGACGGTCCTGCGCTTCTGGAACGACGATGTCATTCGCGATATCGACAATGTCTGCCAGCATGTCGTGATTGTGGCTGGGCTGAGCGGCGCGCCGTGAGCTTCGCCGAAGCGCTGGGATGGACATTGGGCAAGGGCCGGCACTCTACGGCGCCCCCCTCTGCCCTGCCGGGCATCTCCCCCTCTTGGGGGGAGATCAGCAGCTTTGTGGGCATCTTTAGTCCGGCCCGAACCCCGGTGACGTAGCACTGCCATCATCCAGCTTCGACAGCCATTCGAGCAGCGTCGGCCGATACCGCGTCAGGCCCTTGTAGGTGGCCAGCTCTTCCGGCAAATCCCGGATCACCCGGTGCAGTCGTCTTGCCCATTTCGGCTGTGTCACCAGTTCGTCCATCTTGATGAGATAGCAGCGGATCGGGAAGACGATGCCGTTCGAGCGCGGCAGGCGCCAGAAGCTTTGCAGTTCGACGCGCAGATGCACCTTGTCGCCGACATTTTCGGGCGTCACCGTCGCGCGGTCCGGGCCCCATTTGTGGTAATTCTCCGGGCTGGTGTCGAGGCGCGGGTTTATGGTCATCGTCCAGTTGAGACGCCGCGCCGGCTTGCCCTGCTGGATGTTGGAGAGGAACTTCAGCGCCCTGACGAAAATGCCCTTTTCATGCGCCAGCGGCACCGGCGCGTGCCATTCGAAAAAATTCATGCCGATGTCGAAATCGAGCGACCAGTCGGCCTGGGTGGTGACCATGCCGGCGTCCATCCACAGATTGCCGTCGCGCTGATCGAGGATGCAGAAATCGCCCTGGCTCTGGCGGGTGATGTACTCCATCGGCCCGTAAGGCAGTGTCGAGGTGTCGCCGAAGGTGAAGGTGTCGTCGATGCCGAGCGGCCGGTTGATCCAGCGCCAGCGGTCGCCGTCGCGGGTCAGGGTGAAATGCTCGGGATAGCCAAGTGCCTGTTGCTCCATCAGGAGTTCGAGCAGGTCCCAGCCGGCCAGCGTCATGTGCGGCAGCGACTGGCAACGCAGCGGATCCTCGGCCAACACCAAAGCGCGGTCCTGCATCTCCGCGACATAGTGCTCGTCGACGTCGATCAGGTTTTCCAGCACGCTGCCCTTGGGACCGACGACATGCGGCTCGATGTTGACCGCATACATGTAGCTGTCTTCGTGGAACGGAAACGGAAACCGCCTGATGTGTTCCGGGCTGTTCCTGAAGGTGAAATCGTCGCGAAACGTTTCCTTGCGAAAGGTGATGCCCAAGCTCGCCTCCTATCTTTCCAGGACCAGCGACTTGCCTTCGAAGCGCGACACGCACGGCATGATCTTGCAGCCGGAACGGTGGTCTTCCTCACTCAGCCAGTGGTCGTTGTGGATGAACTTGCCGTCATGCGAGACGACGTTGGTCTCGCACTGGCCGCAGACACCGCCGCGGCAGAGATAGGGCGGATCGACGCCGGCGGCCTCGATCGCTTCGAGTAGGCTCTGCTGCTCGCCGACGCGGATGGTCTCGCCGCTGACGGCAAGTGTGACGTCGAACGGCAGGCCGGGCTGGGGTGCCGCGAAATGCTCGTAGTGCACGGTCTCCGCCGGCCAGCCGAGAGCCGCAGCGCGCTCGCGCACCCAGTTGATCATGCCGGTCGGGCCGCAGACATAGAGATGGGTGCCGAGCGGCTGCGAGGACAAGAGACGGTCGAGTTCGATGCGCTCGTCGCGGTCGTCGTGATAGAGCCGGACGCGACGGCCATAGCGCTCCTGCAGCACATCGGCATAGGTGCCGAGCGAGGCGGTGCGGCAGGTGTAGTGCAGCTCGAAATTGCCGCCGGACCCGGCGAGCTGCGCGGTCTGCGCCATGAACGGCGTGATACCGATGCCGCCGGCAAGCATCAGATGCTTCTTGGCCCTGAGGTCGAGCGAGAACAGATTGACGGGGTAGCTGACCACCATCTCCAGGCCGGGGTTGACGCTCCGGTGCATGAACAACGAGCCGCCGCGGCCGACATCGTCGCGGCGCACCGAGATGGTGTATTCGCGGGTGTCGAGCGGCGATCCCATCAGCGAATAGGGATTGAGCCTTGTGCGGTCGCCATCGCGCATCTCGACCACGACATGGGCGCCGCCGGAAAAGGTCGGCAAAAGCTCACCGTCACGGCGGCGGAAATGGAAGCGCGTCACCAGTTCGTTGACCGGGACGACGTCGCTGACGACGACATCGAGCTTGGTGGTGCCGGTGCTCATGGGAAGACCTCCTCGATGGGAGGTATCTCCGAGCGATCCTCGGCATTTATGCAGACGCCCTGGAATGCTGCCAGCCGTCGCGAATAATGATCGCGCACCAGAAGCAGCAGGCCGCAATGCGCGCAGGTGGCCGGCTGCGTCGTCACATTTTCGGTGATGCCTTTGCAATGCACGCACTGCATGCGCCGCGCCAATGAGCCGCGATGCTCGGTCTGCATGGAGGTATGATCGATGCCGGCTTCGAGCGCCACCTGCATGGCCTGGCCGATCAGCCCTTCGGTGCCGGCGAGATAGAGGCGCAGGCCCATATGCGCGTTGGCAAGCGTCTGCTTCAGCCGGGGCAGCAGGCTGGCGAAGGTTGGCGCGACATGAAATTGCGCGGACTTCAGTGCCTCAAGAGCGGCAACGTGCTTGCCGTCGGCCCCGGGAATGAAGACGATTTCGGCGCCATCGAAGAAGCCGGGGGGCGCCGTCCTCGCCATATCGACGATCGCCAGCGCGCCTTCCGCATCCGCCACGAAAAGATGATGCTTGCCGGGCTGCGGGGACAGGGTTCCGTAAATGGGCCGGCTGATGATCGTTTTGGCTGCCATTCTCTACTTCGTACCTCGAAACCCCTCGCTGTCGATTGTGCCTCAGCCTTTCGCCGTGCGCTTGGTCTTTTTGGGATCGTCGAAGGGCAGAGGCTGCGCCGTCGCCCTGATCGAACCGCTCTTGTTGCGGATCTCGAGCTTGGTGTCCTTGACCGCGCAGTCGACGTCGAGGCGGGCGATGCCCATCGATTTCTCGACCAGCGGCGAATACATGGCGCAGGTGACCACGCCCACCTTTTTGCCGTCGCGATAGACCGGCGCGCCCTCATCCGCGGGTTGCTTGCCGTCGAGCAGCACGCCGTAGATCTTGAAGCGCTCCTTGCCCTTGAGGCGGTAATGCTCTTCGGCGCCACGAAAGCCGGTCTTACCGGGGCTGACAGTGAAGTCGAGGCCGAGCTCCCACAGCGTGTCGCCGGGGCCTTCGTTCTCGAACGGATATTTCTGCGAGTTGTCATAGGGATAAAACAGCAAATAACTTTCGACGCGCAGCATATCGAGCGTGGTGAAGCGGCACGGAATGATGCCGGCGCTCTTGCCCTCGTCGAGGATCCTGTCCCAGATCGTGCCGGCGTCCTGACCGCGGCAGAATATCTCGTAGCCGCGCTCGCCGGTATAGCCGGTGCGCGAGATCATGACGGGAAGGCCGAACAGCTGCGTCTGCATATGATGGAAATAGTTGAGGTCGCGAATGCCCGGCACATGCTTTGAGAGATAGTCGACCGCGGTCGGGCCCTGCAGCGACAGATCGTGCAGATTGTCGTCGAAGCGCAGCGATACGTCGCGGCCGACGGAAGCGCGCTGCAATTCCTCATGGCCGGTGCCGGAGCCGTGCACCACCATCCAGGCGTTCGGCCCGGTGCGGTAGAGGATGCAGTCGTCGGTGAATTTGCCGGCCTCGTTCAACATGCAGGCATAGGCCGACTTGCCGGGATAGATCTTCTCCACGTCGCGCGTCGTTGCCAGGTCTATGAGGTGTGAGGCGTGCGGCCCGGTGATGTGAACCTTCTTCAGGCCCGACACATCCATCAGCCCGGCCCTGGTGCGGATGGCGGTGTATTCCTCGTCGGCGTCCTTGTCGTAGGTCCAGGCGGTGCCCATGCCGCTCCAGTCTTCGAGCTTCGAGCCTAACGCGCGATGGCGATCCGCCAGGGTCGAAAATCTCCAGGATGCCGTCATCCGCAAATCCTCCGTTCGAAAATTCTATTGTGTTCCCGGCTCCCTGCGCGGAGAGCATTTGGTCGAATATTGATCGCAAACGTCCTGATGCCGCAATACCCGCAAGCAAATAATTTCATTGTCAGGCAAAATTCGCGGCTGGGGACAAACGGTTAACCCAACGTAAAATCGGCTTGACAATTGCTGGATTCGGCCCGAATTTATGAAAAAAATTTCACTCTGTTGAAAGAGGGCAGCGGGCGGCCAATTCGGGGTCGGGCGCTGGAAAAAGGGGAAAACCGATGTCAGACCTGCAGCAGCGCATCGAAGCGCTGTACCGTTCCGACCTGCGCGGATCCGCGCTCCTGATCATCTGCCTTTGGGCGACGATCCTCTTCGTGCTCGTCATGACATGGCCCTACATCCCGGACACCGGGATCAAGATCGTCGTCGCGATCGCGGCGGCCGCCGTGCTGATCTTCAACACGGCCGCGATCCTGGCGATGGTCAATCACTACAAGGAAGACAAGGACTTCATCTACGGTCTCGACATCAAGAACGCCGACGCGGCCCGCAGCCGCAAGTCCTGAAAATAGAACGTCCTGAGGGGTAGAAGACATGTCGCGCTACACGCCGCCGGAACAAGGCAAGGCCGGGCAGATTTTCGATATCGTGGTCGTCGTGGTCGCCATTTTCGTGGCGCTGTGGCTGCCATTGAAACTCGGCCTGGCGGGTGCGGCGAAATCCATCGACGCGCTCGATGCCAAGACCTGGGAAGCGTTGGGACAGAACCCGACCATGGCCTCGATCTGGGAAAAGCTCGGCTATACGCCGGAGACCGCGCACGACATCATCCAGAACCGCTTCCACTACATCATCGACTGGCCGACGCTGATCATCATGGCGGCGGTGCTGATCGGCTATTTCGTCTTCCTGTTCCGCGCCTCCGACCGCGAATATCGCGACGTCATCAACGAAAAGTTCGACGACAAGTAACGCCAGAGATTTTGGGGAAGCACGCTCATGTGGGTCGCACTCTCTTACGCATCGTGGGGCATCTCGGTCGTGCTTGCGCTGTGGATGCTCTACGACTGGTTCAAGATCGACACGACCTATTCCGAGGAGGTGCTGACTTCCTCGCGCGAAGGCGAGCTTGAAGCCGCTTCCGAAAAACACCGGATCTGAGTGGGGATTGAACAATGACGATCACGCTTGAACCGGCAATACACGGCGACAGAGTTTCACTGCTACGCGTGCTCGGCCCCGCCCATGTCTGGGCGCTTGGCGTCGGCATCGTGCTGGTCGGCGAATTCACCGGCTGGAATTTCTCGGCGGACAAGGGCGGCGCACTGGCGGCGCTGATCGTCTGCTGGGTGGTCGGGCTCTTGTACACTTCGGTCGCCATGATCGACTCCGAGGTGACATCGACGGTTGCCGCCGCCGGCGGCCAATACGCGCAGGCTAAGCACATTGTCGGGCCCCTGATGGCCTTCAACGTCGCGCTGTTCCTGGTCTTTGCCTACACCATGCTGGAGGTTTCGGACGCCATCCTGCTCGGCGACACCATCGTCGCCAAGGCCGGCGTCGAAGGGCTCACCCACAACTCCTTCATTGCCGCCACCATCGTCGTGCTGGCATGGCTGAACTATCGCGGCGTGCTGATGACGCTCAACGTCAACTTCGTCATCACGGCGATAGCCTATGTCTCGATCGTTATCCTGTTCTTCTCGGTCAGCCCCTGGACGCAGGGTGCTGTGCTGAAGCTCAACGAGCTGGTCACCCCCGGCAATGCGCTGCCCTATGGCTGGATCGGCGTCATCGCGGCCTTCCAGTTCGGCATCTGGTACTATCTCGGCATCGAAGGCACCACGCAGGCCGCCGAGGAAGTGCGCTCGCCGGCGCGTTCGCTGCCTTACGGCACCATGGCCGGCATGATCACGCTTTTGATCGCCGCCGCCATGACCTGGTATGTCTGCGCCTCGCTGATGCCCTGGGAGTACCTCGGTATCACCTATTATCCCTTGTGGGACGCCGGCAAGCTGACCGGCAGCCCGCTGCTGGAAAACCTGTTGTTCGTCGCCACGCTGCTCGCGGCACTGGCGTCGGCCAATGGCTGTATCAACGATGCGGCCCGCGCGTGGTTCTCGCTTGGACGCGACCGCTATCTGCCGACATGGTTCTCGGCCGTGCACCCGAAATACCGCACGCCCTATCGCTCGATCCTGTTCCTGCTGCCGATCGCGCTCGCCTTCGCCTTCATTGCCGACCTCAACCAGGCGATCACCTTCTCGATCCTGTCGGGCGTGCTGCAATACACCTTCATGAGCATCAACATCATGATGTTCCGCAAAAAGTGGCCGCTGGGCACGATCCGCCGCGGCTATACGCACCCGTTCCACCCGATCCCGGCCATCGTGTTGTTTTGCCTCTGCGTGGTGACCTTCTTTGCGATCTTCCTCGGCTACGGCACGCAGCTGATCGCCATGGTCGCCTTCTACTTCCTGATCTCGCTGTGGTTCCACTTCTACCGTTACCGCTATGTGCGTCGCGGCGACCAGTTCACCATGCCGTGGCCGAAGCCGCAGGGCTATTGACAGGAGAGGGCCTGCCGGTTTGGGCGGGCATGGCGTGACGAGGTGTCTGACGTGACGACAGCATTGCTGGCCGGGGCGGTCGCCGTGGCTCTCGTCCTGCACCTCGCCTGGCATGCGCGCGCCAGCCGCAAAAAGGCCAAGGCTGATCTTGCAGCCGAGGCAGCCAGTATCCGGACCGTCATCACACATGCCGTTGATGTCTCCGATGGCACAGCCGGCGTTGTCACCTGGGCGGGTTCGTGGAACGGACAGCGCGTGCAGCTGCGCACCATCGTCGACACGCTGGCGACGCGAAAGCTGCCGGCGCGATGGTTGAGTGTCACGATCACAGAGCCGGTTGCGGTGCCGGCGACCTTCGACATGATGATGCGGCCGGGCTCGCCGACGACCTTCTCCAATTTCGATCATCTTCAGCATACGCTGCCGAAGGCTCCGGGATTTCCGGCTGAAGCCGTGCTGCGAACCGACCTCAGGGCGGCGCGCTTTCCGCAGAACCTGATCGCCAGCCATCTCGACATCTTTGCCGAAGGCCGCGCCAAGGAACTCTTGATCACCCCGAACGGCGTGCGCATCGTCTGGCTGCTGGCCGAGGCCGAACGGGCGCGCTACGGCGTGTTCCGGCAGGCTGCATTCGGCGGCACAAGGCTGGATCCGGCGCTGGTCGAGAGGTTGCTCACCTCAGCCTCGGGGCTGCGCGACGCCATCAACAGACAGGAAAGGCAGGTGGCATGAACGCCCCCCTACCCCCACCGGCAAACCCCTATCTCGTGCTCGGCGCCGCAATCGTCTTGCCGGCCAGCGGCCACGTCATTCTGGGCGTGCCCGTGCGCGGCCTGCAGTTCCTGTTCTTCATGGTGATCCTCGCCTGGGTGACGGCCAAGATCGCGCCGGCCGATGCCAGCTTCGTCGGCCGCCACGCCGGCGGCTTCCTGATCTATGCGCTGTCGATCCTCGACGCCTACAGAATAGCCCGTATCCGCACCGCCACATGGATTCACAGCGCCCGCGACGGCGGCGATAGTGCACAAGGCCGCATCGAGCCGGATACGTAACTACAGGAATATTTTTTTCATATGATTGAATTCGCACGACGCATTCGATACATCATCGTCTAGTGGTAACGCCGGGAGGCTGACATGTGTGGAATCGTCGGACTTTTTCTGAAAGACAAGTCGCTTGAGCCGCAGCTCGGCTCGATGCTGTCGCAGATGCTGATATCGCTCAGCGATCGCGGCCCCGACAGCGCCGGCATTGCCATCTATGGCGCGCCTTCCAGGAATGAAGCCAAGATCACCATCCAGTCCGCGAAGCCCGAGCGCGATTTCCGCGGCCTCGACGCCGAACTCGCGAAGGCCATCGGCGCGCCGGTGAGCATAGCGGTGAAGTCCACCCATGCAGTGTTGAGAACCGCGCCCGACAAGGTCGATGCCGCGCGCGAAGCGCTGCAGTCAATCCGCCCCGACGTGCGCATCATGGGCGCCGGCGAAGCGGTGGAAATCTACAAGGAAGTCGGTCTGCCGAAAGCGGTCGTCGACCGTTTCGACGTCCGCTCGATGACCGGCACGCATGGCATCGGCCATACCCGCATGGCGACGGAATCGGCCGTCACCACTATGGGCGCGCATCCGTTCTCGACCGGCGCCGACCAGTGCCTGGTGCACAATGGCTCGCTGTCCAACCACAATAATGTGCGGCGTGAGCTGGTGCGGGAGGGCATGAAATTCGAGACCGAGAACGACACCGAGGTCGCCGCCGCCTATCTCTCGTCGCAGATGGCGCATGGCAAGAACCTCGGTGAGGCGCTGGAAGGCACGCTGTCCGACCTCGACGGCTTCTTCACCTTCGTCGTCGGCACCAAGAACGGTTTCGGCGTGGTGCGCGATCCGATCGCCTGCAAGCCCGCCGTCATGGCCGAGACCGACCAGTATGTCGCCTTCGGCTCGGAATATCGCGCGCTGACCAAACTGCCCGGCATAGACAATGCGAGGGTCTGGGAACCGGAACCCGCAACCGTCTATTTCTGGGAGCATTGAGCCCATGCCGGCAACCAAACTTTCGAAGGCGGCGCAAGACCAGGCGTCCCGGGTCTTCGATCTCGATGTGTCGTCGCTGCGTGAGCTCAACCAGGCGCTTCACAATCTGACGCCTGGTTCCAACGAGACGGCGTGGGAAGTGCTGCACCCGAAGGGCAGCCATTCGGTTGCCGTCGGCGTCGACCAGCCTGTCAGCATCGATGTGCGCGGCAGCGTCGGCTACTACTGCGCCGGGATGAATGACGGCGCTGCCATCACCGTGCACGGCTCGGCCGGACCTGGCGTCGGCGAAAACATGATGTCGGGCTCGGTCGTCATCAAGGGCGACGCCAGCCAGTATGCCGGCGCCACCGGCAAGGGCGGGCTGCTCGTCATCGAGGGCAACGCCTCGTCGCGCTGCGGCATCTCGATGAAGGGCATCGACATCGTCGTGCACGGCAATATCGGCCACATGTCGGCCTTCATGGCGCAGTCCGGCAATCTGGTGGTGCTGGGCGATGCCGGCGACGCACTTGGCGATTCCATCTACGAAGCGCGGCTGTTCGTGCGCGGCAAGGTCGAAAGCCTGGGCGCCGACTGCATCGCCAAGGAGATGCGGCCCGAGCATATCGAACTGCTGCAGGGACTGCTCGACCGCGCCGGCGTCACCGGCGTCAAGCCGTCGGAATTCAAGCGCTACGGCTCGGCGCGCACGCTCTACAATTTCAATATCGACAACGCCGACGCGTATTGAGGCAGCATGACCTACAAGAACCCGCCGACGACGCCGCGCAAATCCGCGACCTTCGACGACTACACGCTTTCCGAAATCCGCCGCGCCGCGGCGACCGGCATCTATGACATCAGGGGCGCCGGGGCCAAGCGCAAGCTGCCGCATTTCGATGACCTGCTGTTCCTCGGCGCGTCGATTTCGCGCTACCCGCTGGAAGGCTATCGCGAACGTTGCGACACCAGCGTCGTGCTCGGCTCGCGTTACGCCAGGAAGCCGATCGAGCTGAAGATCCCGATCACCGTTGCCGGCATGAGCTTCGGTTCGCTGTCCGGCCCGGCCAAGGAAGCGCTCGGCCGTGGCGCCACACTCTCAGGCACGTCGACCACCACCGGCGACGGCGGCATGACCGAGGAAGAGCGCGGCCATTCCAAGCAACTGGTCTACCAGTACCTGCCGTCGCGCTACGGCATGAACCCCAGGGATTTGCGCCGCGCCGACGCCATCGAAGTGGTCGTCGGCCAAGGCGCCAAGCCCGGCGGTGGCGGCATGCTGCTGGGACAAAAGATTTCCGACCGCGTCGCTGAGATGCGTACGCTGCCGAAGGGCATCGACCAGCGCTCGGCCTCGCGCCATCCCGACTGGACCGGGCCGGACGATCTCGAGATCAAGATCCTCGAACTGCGCGAGATCACCGACTGGGAAAAGCCGATCTACGTCAAGGTCGGCGGCGCCCGCCCCTATTATGACACAGCACTTGCGGTGAAGGCCGGCGCCGATGTCGTCGTGGTCGACGGCATGCAGGGCGGCACGGCGGCCACCCAGGAAGTATTCATCGAAAATGTCGGCCAGCCGACGCTTGCCTGCATCAGGCCGGCAGTGCAGGCGCTGCAGGATCTCGGCATGCACCGCAAGGTGCAGCTGATCGTCTCCGGAGGCATCCGCAACGGCGCCGACGTCGCCAAGGCGCTGGCGCTCGGCGTTGACGCGGTGTCGATCGGCACGGCAGCGTTGGTCGCACTCGGCGACAACGATCCGCGCTGGGAGGCGGAGTACAATGCGCTCGGCACCACCGCCGGCGCCTATGACGACTGGCACGAGGGTCGCGACCCCGCGGGCATCACCACGCAGGACCCGGAACTGATGAAGCGGGTCGATCCGATCGCCGCCGGACGGCGGCTGGCGAACTACCTCAAGGTGATGACGCTGGAGGCGCAGACCATTGCGCGTGCCTGCGGCAAGAACAGCCTGCACAATCTCGAGCCCGAGGATCTCGTAGCCCTCACCATCGAAGCCGCCGCCATGGCAGGCGTGCCGCTGGCCGGCACCAACTGGATACCGGGGAAAAACGGCTTCTAACAAAATCACATCAAAATAAGCGAGGAGCTATAATGGGGAACGATCTCGCCGCATTCGCCAAAGAGAACGGCGTCAAATATTTCATGATTTCCTACACCGACCTGTTCGGCGGCCAGCGCGCCAAGCTGGTGCCGGCGCAGGCGATCGCCGACATGCAGAAGGACGGCGCCGGCTTCGCCGGTTTCGCCACTTGGCTCGACCTGACGCCGGCGCATCCTGATATGCTGGCGGTGCCGGATCCGGATTCGGTGATCCAGCTGCCGTGGAAGCGCGATGTCGCGTGGGTCGCCGCCAACTGCATCATGGACGACAAGGAAGTCGAGCAGGCGCCACGCAACACGCTGCGCCGGCTGATTGCGGAAGCCGCCACTGACGGTATGCATGTCAAGACCGGCGTCGAGGCTGAGTTCTTCCTGATCTCGCCGGACGGCAGCGTCATCTCCGACAAATACGACACGGCTTCAAAACCCTGCTACGACCAGCAAGCAGTGATGCGCCGCTACGATGTCATCGCCGAGATCTGCGACCACATGCTGGCGCTGGGCTGGAGCCCCTACCAGAACGACCATGAGGACGCCAACGGCCAGTTCGAGATGAACTGGGCCTTCGACGATGTGCTGGCGACCGCCGACAAGCACTCGTTCTTCAAGTTCATGGTCAAGTCGGTGGCGGAAAAGCACGGCCTGCGCGCGACCTTCATGCCTAAGCCCTTCCAGGGCCTGACCGGCAATGGCTGCCACGCCCATATTTCGGTGTGGGACAAGGCCGGCAAGGTCAACGTCTTTGCCGACAATGCGATGGAGCTCGGCCTGTCGGCTAAGGGCAAGAATTTCCTTGGCGGCATCATGAAACATGCCTCGGCGCTGGCCGCCATCACCAACCCGACGGTGAACTCCTACAAACGCATCAACGCGCCGCGCACCATTTCGGGCGCCACCTGGGCTCCGAACACGGTGACCTGGACCGGAAACAACCGCACCCACATGGTGCGCGTGCCCGGCCCCGGCCGCTTCGAGCTGCGGTTGCCGGACGGCGCCGCAAACCCTTATCTGCTGCAGGCCGTCATCATTGCCGCCGGTCTCGACGGCATCCGCTCCAAGGCCGATCCCGGCAAGCGCTACGACATCGACATGTACCAGAACGGCCACACGGTGAAAGGCGCGCCGAAGCTGCCGCTCAATCTGCTCGACGCGCTTCGCGAATACGACAAGGACAAATCGCTCAAGGCGGCGCTGGGTGAGGAATTCTCGTCGGCTTATCTAAAGCTGAAGCACCAGGAATGGAATTCCTATGCTTCGCACTTCACGCAATGGGAGCGCGACCACACGCTGGACATATAATCGTCCCAGCTGTGCGAGCGACCTCGGAATGACCTGATGAAATATTCGATCTTCTCGCTCGCCCGTGCTGCCCTTTCCGGCCACAAGAACTGGCAGCGCACCTGGCGCGATGCGCCGCCCAAGGACCACTACGATGTGGTGATCATCGGCGGCGGCGGCCATGGGCTCGCCACCGCCTGGTTCCTCGCCTGCGAGTTCGGCATCAGAAACGTCGCCGTGCTGGAAAAGGGCTGGATCGGCTCCGGCAATGCCGGCCGCAACACCACCATCATCCGTTCCAATTACGGCCTGCCCGGCAATACCGGCTTCTACGAGCTTTCGATGAAGCTTTGGGAGCGGATGGAGCAGGACCTCAACTATAACGCCATGGTCAGCCAGCGCGGCGTCCTCAACCTCTATCATTCCGATGCGCAGCGCGACGCTTATGCGCGGCGCGGCAACACCATGCGCATCAATGGCATAGATGCCGAACTGCTCGACCAGGCGGCGCTGAAGAAGATGCTGCCGTTCCTGAATTTCGACCATGCGCGCTTTCCCGTGCAGGGCGGCCTCCTGCAGCGCCGCGGCGGTACGGCGCGCCACGACGCGGTGGTCTGGGGCTATGCCCATGCGGCGAGCGAACTCGGCGTCGACATTATCCAGAACTGCGAGGTCACCGGCTTTGTCCGGGATGGCAACGGCAAGGTGGCCGGTGTCGAGACCTCGCGCGGCAAGATCGGCGCCGGCAAGGTCGGCATGGCGGTTGCGGGTTCCTCCTCGCGCGTCGCCGCAATGGCTGGCCTGCGCCTCCCGATCGAAAGCCATGTGCTGCAAGCCTTCGTCTCGGAGGCGATCAAGCCGCTCATTCCCGGCGTCATGACCTTCGGCGCCGGCCATTTCTATGTCAGCCAGTCGGACAAGGGCGGGCTGGTCTTCGGCGGCGACATCGACGGCTACAATTCCTATGCCCAGCGCGGCAATCTGCCTGTCATGGAGGATGTCTGCGAGGGCGGCATGGCGCTGATCCCGATGATCGGTCGCGTGCGGCTGTTGCGCCAATGGGGCGGCATCATGGACATGTCGATGGACGGCTCGCCGATCATCGACAAGACGCCGGTCGACGGACTCTATCTCAATGCCGGCTGGTGCTATGGCGGCTTCAAGGCGACGCCGGGGTCGGGCTTGGTCTTTGCCCATCTGCTGGCGCGTGACGAAACGCACAAGGAGGCGGCTCGTTTCCGCCTCGACCGCTTCCGGACTGGCGCCATGATCGACGAAAAGGGCCAGGGCGCCCAACCGAACCTGCACTGAGGCTGGCGAGATGCGTATTGTCTGTCCCTTCTGCGGCGAACGCGAACTCGGCGAGTTCAGCTATCTCGGCGACGCCAAGCCTGTACGGCCGGCGGCGGATGCCGGCGAAGATGCCGTCTACGACTATGTCTATCTGCGCGACAACATCGCCGGCGTGATGGCAGAGAACTGGTATCACGGCGGTGGCTGCCGGGCCTGGCTGAAGGTCACCCGCAACACGCTGACGCACGAGATCTCGGCGGTGGAGCCGGCGGCGGGCGCCGGGGCGAGGCAGGTGGCGAAATGAGCTATCCTGTCGAAATCGTAGCCGTCGCGAAAAGCGCCAGCCCCCTACCTCCCCCTTGTGGGGAGGTCGGACCGCAGGTCCGGGTGGGGGTCGGTGCCGCACCCCCACCCCGCTGCTGCGCAGCGACCCTCCCCACAAGGGGGAGGGTAAGGGGCGGCGCCATCCTTCGCCATGACACCATATGGATCAGAGGCTGGACATCGTGACCTCTCATCGTCTCTCATCCGGCGGTCTCATCGACCGTTCCACCCCCCTCACCTTCCGCTTCGACGGCACGACATTTTCCGGCTTCCAGGGCGACACGCTGGCGTCGGCGCTGGTCGCCAATGGCGTCAAGCTGGTCGGCCGCTCGTTCAAATACCATCGTCCGCGCGGCATTCTGACTGCGGGCTCGGAAGAACCCAACGCGCTGGTCGAACTGCGCACCGGCGCACGGCGCGAGGCCAACACCAAGGCCACGACGGCCGAACTCTATGAAGGCCTCGAAGCGGCCAGCCAGAACCGCTGGCCGTCGCTGCGCCACGATGTGATGTCGGTGAACCAGCTGTTCGCACCGATCTTCGTCGCCGGCTTCTACTACAAAACCTTCATGTGGCCGGCAAAATTCTGGGAAATGGTCTACGAGCCGGCGATCCGACGCGCCGCGGGTCTGGGTCGCGCGGCGGTCACCCCCGATCCGGATCACTACGACAAGGCCTGGGCGCATTGCGATGTGGTGATCGCCGGCTCCGGTCCGGCCGGTCTCGCCGCCGCACTCGCTGCAGGCCGCAGCGGTGCGCGCGTCATCCTGTGCGAAGAAGATTTTGCGCCCGGCGGCCGTCTGTTGTCGGATGGCGGCACGATCGACGGTCTGCCGGCCGCGGAGTGGCTGTCGCGCACACTGGCCGAGCTCAGCTCGATGCCGGATGTCCGCATCATGACCCGCACGACCCTGTTCGGCGTCTATGACGGCGGTACCTATGGCGCGATCGAGCGGGTCAACGATCATCTGCCGGTGCCGCCCGAGCATCAGGTGCGCCAGCGCCTGTGGCGCATCGTGGCCAAGCGCTGCGTCGTCGCCGCCGGCGCGATTGAGCGTCCCATCGTCTTTGCCGGCAATGACACGCCCGGCGTGATGATGGCGTCCGCCATCCGCACCTACGTCACACGTTATGCGGCGACGCCGGCAAAGCGGATCGCGCTGTTCACCAACAATGAGGATGGCTGGCGCACGGTCGAGACGGCACTCGGCGCCGGGCTGCAGATCGCGGCGGTGATCGACGCGCGGCCTGACGTCTCGCCTGCCCATCGTTCTCTCGCTTCCAGGAACGGCTTCACCGTGCTGCATGGTTCGGTCAGCGGCGTCGACGGCGGCAAGGACGGCGTAAGAAAAATAGCGGTGTCGCTGACCGGCGGCGCGCGCGCCGAGGTCGAGGCCGACGGGCTTGCCGTTTCCGGCGGCTGGAATCCGGCGGTCGGGCTCACCTCTTACCATCGCGGCCGGCCGAAATGGCGAGACGACATCGCCGCCTTCGTGCCGGACGGCGCGCCGCCCGGTATGGTCGCCGCAGGTGCGGCTAATGGCGACTTCGGGCTAGGCGCCTGCCTGCGCGCAGGTTTCGAGGCCGGCGCCGCAGCGGCGCGGGACGCGGGACGCAATGGCAATCCGGGCTCTGCAGCTGTTGCCGGCGACGAGTCCTTCTCACTGACCCCGCTCTGGCACGTCGCCGGCAAAGGCAAGGCCTTTGTAGACCAGCAGCATGACGTCACCGCGTCCGACATCGAGCTGGCGCAGCGCGAGGGTTTTGAATCGGTCGAGCATCTGAAGCGCTACACCACGCTCGGCATGGCGACCGACCAGGGCAAGACGTCCAATGTCGCCGGCCTCGCCATCATGGCGGCGGTGTCGGGCAAATCCATTCCCGAGACCGGCACGACCATCTATCGCCCGCCGTACGTGCCGGTCGCCATCGGCGCCTTTGCCGGCCACCATCGCGACGAGACTTTCCATGCGACGCGGCTGACGCCGTCGCATCACTGGGCGGCCGAACAAGGCGCGATCTTTGTCGACACCGGCCTGTGGAAGCGCGCGCAATGGTACCCGCGCGCGGGCGAGAAGGACTGGCTGGAATCGGTCACCCGCGAGGTCAAGGCGGTGCGCTCGGGCGTCGGCTTCTGCGATGTCTCGACGCTGGGCAAGATCGATGTGCACGGCCCCGATGCCGGCGCCTTCCTCGACCGCGTCTACATCAACACCTTCTCAAACCTTGCCGTGGGAAAAGCCCGCTACGGGCTGATGCTGCGCGAGGACGGCCTCGTCTATGATGACGGCACGACCTCGCGGCTGGCCGAGGACCATTATTTCCTCACCACGACCACGGCGAAGGCCGGGCTGGTGATGCAGCATCTCGAATTCTGCCGGCAGGTGCTATTCCCCGAACTCGACGTGCAACTGACCTCGGTCTCCGACCAGTGGGCGCAGTTCTCGATTGCCGGGCCAAGGACGCGAGACCTGTTGAAGGAAATCGTCGACCCTGCCGAGGACCTTTCGAACGAAGGTTTTCCCTTCATGGGCGTGCGCGAAGTCGCTTTGCGCGGCGGCATCAAGGCGCGGCTGTTCCGCATCTCCTTCTCCGGCGAGATGGCGTTCGAGATTTCGGTGCCGGCGCGTTACGGTGAAGCGATGGCACGCAATTTGATGCTGGCGGGAAAACCGTTCGGCGTGACGCCGTATGGCACAGAAGCCCTCGGCGTCATGCGCGTTGAAAAGGGCCATGTCGCCGGACCGGAACTGAGCGGCATGACGACCGCCGCCGATCTCGGCCTCGGCAAGATGATGTCGACCAAGAAGGATTTCATCGGTCGCGTCATGGCCGGCCGCGAGGCGCTGGTGGCGCCGGACCGGCAGGTCGTGGTCGGCATCAAGCCGATCGACAAGGCGCGCCGCCTGCGCTCCGGCGCGCACATCATCCCGAAGGGCCAGACGCCCGGGCCTGATAACGACCAAGGCTACGTCACCTCGGTCTGCTTCTCGCCGACGCTCGACCAGTGGATCGGTCTCGGCCTTGTCGAGCGCGGCCGCGAACGCATCGGCGAGATCGTCCACGCGCATGATCCGCTGCGCGGTGAAGACTATGATGTCGAGCTCTGCAATCCCGTCTTCTACGATCCCGATGGAGGGCGCCAGCGTGGCTGATTTTTCCTGGGATGTTCGTAGCCCGCTCGAGCGGGCACTTGTTGTCGGGCCTTACGGCGCGAACGGCAATGTCGGCGTGTTGCTGACCGAAATCCGCAATTTCGACCTGATCCAGGTGATGGCGCGGCGCGGCAAGGCGGGAGATTTGGCCAACGCTGCGAAGGCAAGCTTCGGTGTTGCGGCTCCTGAGACACCCAAGGCGGTGCAGACTTCGGATGCGACGCTGATCTGGTCGGGACCGGACCAGTTCTTCGTGCTGTTGAAGGGCGGCAAGCATGGGACTGAAGCACTCGCCCAGACGTTCGCGTCTTCCGCTTCGCTATCGGACCAGTCGCATGCGCGAGTGCTGATCAGTATCTCCGGTACCAAGGCGCGGGCGATGCTGGGCAAGCTGTCGTCGATCGATCTGCATCCCGATGCATTTCTGGTTGGGGCGGCTGCCGCGACCTCGATGGATCACACCAGCGTCACGCTCTGGCGCGGGAATGACCGGCCGGATGGGCAGGCGGTGTTCAACGTGCTGATGTTTGCGACATTTGCTGAAAGTCTGTGGCACACGATGCTGGATTCGGCGGCGGAGTATGGTGTCGAGATCGGGCATTCCGAGGATTTGGCGTAGCGCTTGTGCGCTTCTTCCTTCTCCCCTTGTGGGAGAAGGAAGATCGGCGCGTTAGTGTCGAGACGGATGAGGGGTGTTCCAGGGTACGCCAACGTCTCACCGCTGGAACACCCCTCATCCGTCGCCTGCGGCGACACCTTCTCCCACAGAGGGAGAAGGGGGAGCCAGCCTTGCCAAACGCAACTGCGCTGCTATTCTTGCAGCTAAAGTAATTTTACACACAGGCAAACTTGTTTCTCGAACCGCAAGGCTGAGATGAGCCAGTCGCCCTACCCTTCAGTGACAGCCGGGCCGCCCCGGCCAAGCCTCATCCTGCGGCCCGGCCAGATCGCGCTGCCGCCGGGCATGGAGCGGTATGCGGCCCCCGGTAACGGCGCGGTGCTGATCGATATCGAGGCCGGCGATACATTTGCCATCCGCAATGTCGAGGGCGGCCAGGCCTGCGAGCTTTTGGCCTGGGACAAGTCAGGCGCCACCGACCCCGCCATCTTCGGCGAAAAGTCCAATAGCAATGCCGCCGGGATCAAGGCGCTATTGGCCGAGGGCGACGATAGCCTCGCTTCCGTGCGCCGCGGACTCGAGCGCCGCCAGGTGCAGCTTGACCAGGCCAAGGCGGTGCGCGTCTTCGGCGGCGCCACGCCGGCAGGCACCGAGCAGGCCTTCACCGTCGCGCGCGATGGCGGCTTGCTGATTGCAGCGCCTAGCGGGCCGATGCTGGTCGACGGCCACGACACGGCAACGCCGCTCACCGTCATCGTCCGCCGTGCCACGGTGCGCCTGAAATCGAAATCGCAGCTCGCCGATCCGCTCGCCGATCCGGTGCTCGATTTGCGCGTCCATTCGGCAACCGCCGAATCCTATTTCGTCAAGGCCGGCGACTATCTGCAGATCATCGACGTCGATGGTCGCCAGTGCACCGACTTCCAGTGCTTTTCTGCGCGCAAGCTGGACAAGGGTCTCGACCACCCGCTCGACGTGACGACGACGCGCACTCTGATGGGATCGAGCTATCCGATGCCCGGCCTGCATTCGAAATATTACGACCAGGACATGGAGCCGCTGGTTGAGGTGGTGCAGGACACATGCGGCCGGCATGACGCGTTCGCGCTGGCGTGTGCCGCCAAATATTACGACGACATCGGCTATCCCGGCCACACCAACTGCTCGGAGAATTTCAACCGCGCGCTGGCCGACAAGGGTGTCACCCCACGTGCCGGCTGGATGGCGATCAACTTCTTCTTCAACACGGCGATCGACGCCCATGGCGTCATGGTGTCGGATGAGCCGTGGTCGCGCGCCGGCGACTATGTCCTGCTCAGGGCGCTCACCGACATCGTCTGCGTGTCCTCCGCCTGTCCCGACGACACGACACCGGCCAATGGCTGGAACCCGACCGACATCCATGTGCGAACCTATTCCGGCCAACACAAATTCTCGCGAGCGATCGCCAGACGCATGACGCCCGATTCGGAACCGAAAATGACCCGCGAGACAGCCTTTCATTCATCCTTCGCCAAGCACACCCGCAACTTCGTGGAATACCGGGGTTATTGGCTGGCCAATTCTTTCGCCAAAGAGGGGCCGATCGCCGAGTACTGGGCCTGCCGGCAGGACGCGGTGATCATGGACCTGTCGCCGCTGCGCAAGTTCGAGGTCACCGGTCCCGATTCCGAAGCGCTGCTGCAATACACGCTGACCCGCGACGTCAAGAAGCTCGGCGTCGGCCAGGTCGTCTATTCCGCCATGTGCTACGAGCATGGCGGCATGATCGACGACGGCACGCTGCTGCGGCTCGGCAAGGACAATTTCCGCTGGGTCGGCGGCGATGACCTGTCCGGCGAATGGCTGCGCGAGACGGCAAAGAAGCTTGGCCTCAACGTGCTGGTGCGCTCGTCCACCGACCAGATGCACAATGTCGCCGTGCAGGGACCGAAGAGCCGCGATATTTTGAGAGAGGTGGTCTGGACCTCGCCGCTGCAACCGTCGATCGACGAACTCGAATGGTTCCGCTTCGCTGTCGCGCGCATCGGCGGCGGCAATGGCATTCCGGTCGTGGTGTCGCGCACCGGTTATACCGGCGAGCTCGGCTACGAGATCTGGTGCCATCCGCGCGACGCCGAAAAAGTGTTCGATGCCATCTGGGAGGCCGGCCAGCCGCATGGGTTGAAGCCGATGGGCCTGCAGGCACTCGACATGGTGCGCATCGAAGCCGGGCTGATCTTCGCCGGTTACGAATTTTCCGACCAGACCGACCCGTTCGAGGCGGGCATTGGTTTCACCGTGCCGTTGAAGACCAAGACCGACGATTTCATAGGCCGCGAGGCGCTGATAAGGCGCAAGGAACATCCGCAGCACAAGCTCGTCGGCCTCGACATCGACAGCAATGTCGCGGTCGGCCATGGCGACTGTGTCCATATCGGCCGCGCCCAGACCGGCGTCGTCACCTCGGGCATGCGCTCGCCGGTGCTGAACAAGAACATCGCTCTGGCGAGGCTTGACGTCACCCATGCGGCCACCGGCACAGAGGTCGAGATCGGCAAACTCGACGGGCAGGCCAAGCGGCTGCCGGCGCGCGTCGTGGCCTTCGCCCACTACGATCCGCAAAAGACCAGGCCGCGATCCTGAGGGTTGCACCCCCGGCCCTTCGCAGGCTCAGGGCGTTCGAAGCTCGAAAGCAATTGGCTTTCCGTCCGCTACCGCGGACCGCTTCTCACCCCACAAGGGGAGAAGGACAAAGCGAGCGTTTCGCAACCGTGATGTGCACGACGCCACAAATCACTTGACGTGAAAGCGCGCCGGATCAATCTTCACTGTTAAGAAAAAAATACGACTGAGTGGAAACACTGGAGTCGTGCGGTCATGTACCGGGGAACAAGCTTCGCGAAGCCGAGGCATCACCGGCCGGGAACACAAAATGGGGAATTCAGACAGATGAGCACGATTACCACTGCCCTGGAGCAGCCCGCTGAAGGCAAGCTGCTCCGCAACATCGACTGGCGCGGCGCCTTCTGGGTGGCGAGCGGCGTTCCTGCCCTTGTCCTGTTTTCGATCGGCGGCATTGCCGGAACGACGGGAACGCTGGCCTTCGGGATCTGGATCGCTTCCATGATCATGGGCTTCCTGCAATCCTTCACCTATGCCGAGATCGCCGGCCTGTTCCCGAACAAGTCGGGCGGCGCCTCGATCTACGGCGCCACCGCCTGGCTGCGTTATTCCAAGTTCATCGCGCCGCTGTCGGTGTGGTGCAACTGGTTCGCCTGGTCGCCGGTGCTGTCGCTGGGCTGCTCGATCGCCGCCGCCTATATTCTCAACGCGCTGGCGCCGGTGCCGCTGTTCACCGAGGCGTCGCCGGACGTCGTCGCCTATATCGCGGCGCATGCCGGAACGGTGCCTGCCGACGCCATCGCCGCGGTGACCGCGGCGGCCACGCCGGCGATCCGCAACTGGACGCTGTTCAGCCACACGCTGGGTCCTGTCTCCTTCACCCTCAATGCCACTTTCTTCATCGGCGCGGTGCTGATGCTGATCATCTTCTCGATCCAGCATCGCGGCATTCTCGGCACCGCCAATGTGCAGAAGTATATCGGCCTGCTGGTCATTATCCCGATGCTGATCGTCGGTGTCGTGCCGATCGTCACCGGCCAGATCAACTGGGCAAACTTTTCGCCGCTGGTGCCGCTGGCGGCGGCTTACGCGCCGGAGCCCGGCTCGTGGAACATTGCCGGCTGGACGCTGGTGCTGGGCGGCATGTTCATCGCCGCATGGTCGACCTATGGTTTCGAGACCGCCGTCTGCTACACATCGGAGTTCAAGAACCCGGGCACCGACACGTTCAAGGCGATTTTCTATTCCGGCCTGCTCTGCATGCTTCTGTTCATCCTGGTGCCCTTCACCTTCCAGGGCGTGCTGGGCCTCAACGGCATGCTGGCGACGCCGATCGTCGACGGCTCGGGTGTCGCCGATGCACTGGCCGGCATGGTCGGCGGTGGCGCATTGATCCACAGCCTCTTGGTGATGCTGATGATCCTGGCGCTGGTGCTGTGCATCATGACGGCAATGGCCGGCTCGTCGCGCACGCTCTACCAGGGCTCTGTCGATGGCTGGTTGCCGCGCTATCTCAGCCATGTCAACGAGCATGGCGCACCGACGCGCGCCATGTGGACCGATCTCGTCTTCAACCTGATCGTGCTGGCCATCGCCTCGGCCGACGCGACGAGCTTCTTCTTCATCCTCGCCGTGTCGAACTGCGGCTACATCATCTTCAACTTCCTCAACCTCAATGCCGGCTGGATCCACCGCATCGACAACGGCCACATCAACCGGCCTTGGAAGGCGCCGAGCTGGCTGCTCGGCCTCGGCGCCATCTTCGCCTATGTAAACGCCATCTTCATGGGCGCCGGCGCCAAGGTGTGGAACCCGATGGCGCTCTGGGCCGGCCTGATCACAGCCGCCTTGATCATCCCGGTGTTCTGCTACCGGCACTACGTCCAAGACAAGGGCAAGTTCCCCGACCACATGCTGGCCGACCTCGGCATGGCGGGCGCAGACCTCTCGGTCAAAAAGGCAGGCATGCTGCCCTACCTGACGCTGGTCGCCGGCCTGGTGGTGATGTTGCTCGCCAACTGGTACTTCGTCATCTGAAAGTGATGGCTTGAAAAGAATGGGCGCGCTTCGGCGCGCCCGTTTCTTTTTGTGGCAGACGTCAGCCGGCCTTGCGGATGACCGCTTCGGAGCCTTCGAAGAACCGGTTCGGCGGACGCTTCAGGCCGAGATTCTCGCGCAAGGTGGTGCCCTCATACTCGCGCCGGAAGAGCTTTCGCCGCTGCAGCTCGGGCACCACCTTCTCGGCGAAGTCGTCGAGCCCGGCTGGCAGATAGGGGAACATGACGTTGAAGCCGTCTGACCCTTCGGCAAACAGCCATTCCTCCATCGAATCGGCGATGGTTTTCGGCGTGCCGACGAAAGCAAGGCCGGAATAGCCGCCGAGCCGCTGCGCCAGCTGGCGGACGGTCAAAGTCTCCCGGCGCGCCAGCTCGATGACGCGCTCACGGCCGCTCTTGGAGGCATTGGTCTCAGGGATTTCGGGCAAGGGCGCGTCGGGATCGAAGCCGGATGCGTCGTGCCCCAGCGCGATCGACAGCGAGGCAATGCCGCTCTCGTAATAGACCAGGCTGTCGAGCTTGGCGCGTTTGGCCTGTGCTTCCTCGACGCTGTCGCCGACGATGACGAAGGCGCCGGGCAGGATCTTGATGTCGTCGCGCGAACGGCCGAGCTTCTCGGCCCGGCTTTTGACATCGGCAAAGAAGCGCTGCCCAGCCGCCAGATCGGAATGGGCGGCGAAGATCACCTCCGCCGTTTCGGCTGCCAGCTGCCGCCCGGCCTCAGATGCGCCGGCCTGGACGATGACCGGCCAGCCCTGCACCGGCCGCGCAATGTTGAGCGGGCCGCGCACCGAGAGATGCTCGCCCTTATGGTCGAGCACATGCAGCTTCGCGGGATCGAAATAGAGCCCGCTCTCGGCGTCGCGGATGAAGGCGTCGTCGGCAAAGCTGTCCCAGAGGCCGGTCACCACATCGTAGAATTCCCGCGCATTGTGATAGCGCTCGTCGTGCTCGACATGCTCGTCGAGGCCGAAGTTCAGCGCGGCGTCGGGATTGGATGTGGTGACGATGTTCCAGCCGGCGCGGCCGCCGCTGATATGGTCGAGCGAGGCGAAGCGACGGGCAATGTGATAGGGCGCGTCGAAGGTCGTCGATGCGGTGGCGACAAGGCCGATATGATCAGTGACGGCGGCGAGCGCCGACAGCAGCGTGAACGGCTCGAACGAGGTCACCGTGTGGCTGCGCCGTAGCGCCTCGATCGGCATGTTGAGAACGGCCAGATGGTCGGCCATGAAGAAGGCGTCGAACTTCGCCGCCTCAAGCGTCTGCGCAAAGCGCTTCAGATGGGCGAAGTTGAAGTTGGCATCGGGATATGAGCCGGGATAGCGCCAGGCCCCGGTGTGAAGACTGACCGGACGCATGAAGGCGCCGAGCCGCAATTGCTTATTGTCTACCATGGGATGATCACCTGATGCGAACGAGCGTTGCCGCTCCGATATGTAAGCAGGATCGGACGGCTTTGCCGTCCTGGGAAGGAATTCTGTTTTGCAAAACCGGCGCCGCGAAGCATTTTCATACAGGTGGCCGTTCAACCTATTTTGATGAACCCGCCTGGTGTTGAGATACTTGCCTGGGTGCTCGGTGCCACCGGCAAGGAGAAAGCCAGAACGCCGCACGTCAAGCGTACGGCGTTCCAGCATTTTCCAAGGAAGATCCTGTGCCCCAGCAGCGCCTACTCGGCGGCCAGCGCCAGTGGCGGCCTGTCATTGTCCTGCACCGCCTCATCAGCTGGCTTCTTGCCTTGCTTCGGCTCGCGGCCGAAGAACAGCGCGTAGCCTGCCGGCAGCACCAGGATGGTGAGTACGGTGGCGACGAGGATGCCGCCCATCATGGCGTAGGCGAGCGGTCCCCAGAACACCGCACGCGAGATCGGGATCAGCGCCAGCACCGCCGTCATCGCCGTCAGCACGATCGGCCGGAAACGGCGCACGGCCGAGCCGATGATGGCCTCCGATCGGTCCATCCCCCTGGCGATGTCCTGATCGATCTGGTCGACCAGGATGATCGAGTTGCGCATGATGATTCCGAGCAGCGCGATGACACCAAGGATGGCGACGAAGCCGAACGGCGCGCCGCTGATCAACAGAGCCGCCGCCGCACCGATGATGCCGAGCGGACCGGTGGCCAGCACGAGCATCGCCTTGCCGAAATGCTGCAGCTGGATCATCAGGAGCACGACGATGACGGCCAGCATGATCGGCGCCTTGGCGGCAATCGAGGCCTGGCTTTCGGCGGAATCTTCCGCACCGCCCTGGATCTCGATCTTGTAGCCGGGCGCCAGGCCGGCGCGCATGCCCTGCATGTCATTGTAGAGCTTGGTGACGACGTCGTTCGACTGCACGCCATCCGGCAGCGTGGCGCGCACCGAGATGGTCGGCAGGCGGTCGCGCCGCCATTCGACGCCCTGCTCGAGCACCGGCACCACCTTGGCCACCTGCGACAGCGGCACGAAGCCGCCGAAATCGGTCGGGATATAGACCGAGTCGACCGAGGACAGCAGGCTGCGGCTGGCGTCCGGTTCGCGGGCGACGATGGAAACCGTCTCCTCGCCATCACGGAAGTCATCGAGCGGCGCGCCGGACATCGCTGCCTGCAGCATCTGGCGGATGCGCTGCGAGGTGACGCCAAGCGCACGGGCGCGGTCCTGGTCGATGACCAGCTTCATCGCCGGTACCGGCTCCAGCCAGTCGTCATGGACGGCGCCGAGGAGCGGATTTTCGGCGAATTTCGCCTTCACCTGGTCAGCTATGCGGCGCACCTCCTGGCGGTCCGGACCCATGATGCGCATCTGCACCGGCCAGCCGGTCGGCGGGCCGAGGAACAGACGGTCGACCTTGGAGCGGATCGAAGGGAAATCCTGCGCCAGGACTGAGCGCAGCTTGAGGATCAGCCGCTCACGTGCCGGCTCGTCATTGGCCATCACCAGAAGCTGCGCATAGTTCGGATTGCGCAATTGCTGGTCGAGCGGCAGGAAGAAGCGCGGCGCGCCTTCGCCGATATAGGTGGCGATGAAGCGCTTGTCCTTGTCGTCCATCATCCGGGCTTCCAGCGCTTTGGCCTGCGTCTCGACCTCCTTGATCGAGGTTCCCTCAGGCAACCAGAGATCGACGAGGATTTCCGGCCGCGAGGATTGCGGGAAGAAGTTTTGTGGGATGAACTGGAACGCCCACAGGCTGGTGGCGAAGGTGACCAGCGTCATCACCAGAACGATGATGCGGTGGCGCACCGCCCAGCCGACCGTGGCGCGCAGCCGCCGGTAGAAGCCGGTGTCGAAGGCGTCATGATGGTTGCCGGCGTGTTTGCGCTGCTTGAGGATCATGTAGCCCAGCCACGGCGTGAAATAGACGGCGACGAACCACGACACGACCAGCGCGATGCCGACCACATAGAACAGCGTGCGCACATATTCGCCTGCGGTCGAGGCGGCGAAGCCGACCGGGATGAAGCCGGCTATGGTGATCAGCGTGCCGCTCAGCATCGGGAAGGCGGTCGAGGAATAGGCGAAGCTCGCCGCCTCGATCTTGACCAGCCCCTCCTCCAGCTTGCGCTCCATCATCTCGACGACGATCATGGCGTCGTCGACCAACAGCCCGAGCGCGATGATCAGGGCGCCGAGCGAAATGCGCTGCAGATCGATGCCGAGCTCGTACATGATGGCGAAGGTGGCGGCCAGCACCAGCGGAATGGCAATGGCGATGACCAGGCCGGAACGCCAGCCGATCGACAGCAGCGAGACAGCAAGCACGATCAGCAGCGCCTCGCCGAGCGCCTCCATGAACTCGTTGACGGCGTCCTTGACAACCTCGGGCTGGTTGGAGATCTGGTCAACCGCAACGCCGTAGGGCAGCGCTTCCTCAAAGCGCTTGTAGGTCGCCTCGACATCCGTGCCGACGTCCCTGACGTTAAAACCCTTGGCCATGACGACGCCGACCTGGACGCTTTCGTGGCCGTTGAAGCGGTACTTGCGCTGATAGGGATCTTCGAGACCGGAACTCACGGTGGCGATGTCGCCAAGACGTGTCACCTGACCACCGGCGCGCAGGCGCAATTCCCTGATGTCGGCAGCCCTGGTGACATCGCCCTCGACCGAGATGCGCACCGAGCGCAGGCCGGTGTCGACGGAGCCCGCCGGATCGACATTGTTCTGGCCCTTGATGGCGTTCTGCAGGTCGGTCAGCGTCAGGCCGCGTTCGGCCAGGGCCTTGGACGAGACGTCGATATAAAGCTTCTCCGGCTGGTCGCCGATGATGACGGCCTTCTCGACGCCCGGCGTCGTCAGCAGCATGTCGCGAGCCTGGGTGGCGAATTTCTTCAGCTCCGGATAGCTGTAGCCGTCGCCGCCGATCGAGTGCAGGGTGATGAAGGTGTCGCCGAACTCGTCGTTGAAATAGGGCCCGAGCAGGCCTTGCGGCAGGTCGCCGGAGATGTCGGCAACCTTCTTGCGCACCTGGTAGAAGGCGTCCTTCACCTCCTCTGCATTGGTGTCGCCCTTGATCTGGACGGTGATGATGGCGCTGCCGGCGCGGGTGTAGGAACGGACGAAGTCGAGGTGCGGCGTTTCCTGCAGCTTGCGCTCGATCTTGTTGACGACCTGGTCTTCCATCTCCTGGATCGAGGAGCCCGGCCAGATCGCCTGGACGACCATGACGCGGAAAGTGAAATCGGGGTCTTCCTTCTGGCCCATGCGCATCAGGCCGAGCGCGCCGGCAATGATGATCAGACCGAACAGGAAGCGCGCGATCGAGGGATGGCCGATGGCCCAGCGCGAAAGATTGAAAGGCTGCTTTTCAGTGCTGTCGGTGGTGGTCATCGGCGTCAGTCCAATTCGTTGATCGTGCGCGCATGCGCTTTGCATGCAGCTAAAATATTCCGATGCTGGCTTCCGGGCGGCGAGGCTTTCCGAGCGGAGAGACACTCATCGCGGTGGGACGCGCGGATCGATGCGGGGGAACTCGATCTTGGCGTCTCGACCATCGGGCGCTCGCCGCCCGGAAACCCTGAATTCGCTTGCCCAGCCCTTTCGCCGAAGCGACGATCAAGCCGGCTTCATGCCTGCGGTCAGCGCAGGGCCTTTGCGGCATCGCCTTCCGCAGAGGCGGCCTGGACCGCATCGCCGGTCAGCTTGACCTTGAGATTCTCGGTCATGAACTGGGTGCCGGCGGCAACGACGACATCCCCCGGCTTGAGCCCGTCGGCGACGCTGACGCCGTCGGAGGTGAACTCCGCAACCTTGACCAGGCGCTCGTGCACCGTCTCGCCGGCGCGGTCGACGGTCCAGACAATCTTGCGACCATCCTTTTCCGCAAGCGCGCTGAGCGGGATCGACACCATCTCCTGCTTCTTGGCCACCGAGGCCTCGATCTTGGCGGTCATGCCAAGCAGCACGCGCGGGTCGTCGGGCAGCGAGACGCGGACGGCAAAGGTGCGCGACTGCTGGTCGGCGCTGCCGGCGACTTCACGCACTTTGCCGGAGAGCGCCAGCGCGTCATCGGACCAGAAGCTGGCCTTGACGTCCTTTCCCGGCTTGAAGGCGGCGATGTCCATTTCGGGAACCGCGATCAGCACTTCCTTTTCGCCGTCGACGGCAACGGTCATCACAGGCGTTCCGGCGCCGACCACCTGGCCGACATCGGCCGAGACCGCCGTGACGATGCCGTTCTCGCTCGCCTTGAGATCGGTGTAGACGACCTGGTTCTGCGCCTGGGCAAGTGTAGAGCGGGCGGCATCGCGCGTCGCTACCGCCTGGTTGTAGCTCAGCGTCGCCTGTTCGAGCTGCGACTTGGAGGTGAAGTTCTTGGCAAAAAGCTGTTCGGCGCGCTTGCGGGACAGATCGACCGTCTCGACCTGCCGCTCGGCGGCGTCGAGGCTAGCCTTGGCGCTCTTGACCGACAACTCATAGTCCGTGGGATCGATACGGGCTAGCACATCGCCTGTCGTCACATGCTGGCCGATGTCGACCAGGCGCTCAGTGACCTTGCCCGAGATGCGAAAGCCGAGGTTCATTTCGGTACGGGCTCGCACCGAGCCGGAATAGGTGAGTTCGCGACTCTTTTCGGCCTGGCCGATCTCGACCACCTTGACCGGACGGATGATGTCCTGGACCTCGGTCTTCTCCTGGCTGCAGGCGGCGAGCCCGAGCGTGGCGACGATCAGGCCGGCGACCGGCAGCTTGCGGATGATGGAACTGGACAAAGACACTTTCGTACTCCCGACTGGAGATGAACGGTCGACACCGGCGCCCGGCGGGCGGCGGCTATTACTTCAGAGCCTTGATCGCGTAATCGATGAGATCGTCGGGCATCGCCCGATTGGTCTTGGCAAGGCACTGCGCCACCATTTGCGGGTGGCACAGAATGACGGTGGCGGCGCCGAAGCAGCGCGATGCGGTGACCGGATCCTGGTCGGCAAACTCGCCGGCCTCGATGCCCTCGCGGATGACCTCGGCAAACAGGTCGTGAATGCTGTCGATATGCTTGTCGATGACGCCCCAGTCGCGCTCGAGCGCGACGATGACCATTTCGTGGACCTTCTGGTCGTCGAGCATGACTTCCAGCGTCATCTTGTACTGCGCATGCACGTAGCGGCGCAGCCGCTCCTCGGCGCTGATCGGCAACCGGGAAATCTCGTAGGCCATGTTGTAGCTGGCGAGGAGCATGCGGCCGCAGACGGCCTGGTGGATTTCGACCTTGGAGGCGAAGAAACGGTAGATATTGGCCGGCGACATGCCGAGTTCGCGGGCGATGTCGGCGACATTGGTCTTGCCGTAACCATAGTGCCGGAACAGGCGTTCGGCACAGTCGAGAATGCGGGTGACATTCTCCTGGCGGGTGGAGTCGGCCATTATGCTGGCGGCTTCGGACATGGCTCTCTGTCGATTTATGAGTGACGAATTTCAACTTTCGTCAGTCGTAAATCGAAAAGAGGGAAGTGTCAATGCGAATTCGACGTACGCGTATAATTTGGTGACAGAGGGTGTGCGCGAACTCGACCTTGCGCGTGCCGTTGCGCTCTGGAACTAAGATCCCTTCGCCATTTCCCGCAGCTGAAACTTCTGGATCTTCCCCGTCGATGTCTTCGGGATCTCGGCAAAAATCACCGCCTTCGGCACCTTGAAGCGGGCGAGCAGCGCGCGGCAGTGTTCGATGATCTCGGCCTCGCTTGCCACCTTGCCGGGCTTCAGCTCGACATAGGCGACCGGCACCTCGCCCCATTTGTCGTCTGCCTTGGCGACGACGCCGCAGGACGCCACGGACGGGTGTTTGTAGAGGGCTTCCTCGACCTCGATCGATGAAATGTTCTCGCCGCCGGAGATGATGATGTCCTTGGAGCGGTCCTTGAGCTGGATGTAGCCGTCGGGATGCATGACGCCGAGGTCGCCGGAGTGGAACCAGCCGCCGGCGAAAGCCTCGTCGGTCGCCTTCCTGTTCTTCAGATAGCCCTTCATGACAATGTTGCCGCGGAACATGACCTCGCCGATGGTCTCGCCGTCGGCCGGCGTCTTCTGCATCGTCTCCGCGTCCATCACCGTCAGGCCTTCGAGTGCGGCATAGCGCACGCCCTGCCTGGCCTTTCTGGCGCTGCGTTCGCCCTTGTCGAGACCGTCCCAGGCGGTGTGCCATTCGTTGACGACCGCCGGGCCATAGGTCTCGGTCAGGCCGTAGAGATGGGTGACGGCAAAGCCGGCATCGGCCATGCCTGACAGCACGGCTTCCGGCGGCGGCGCGGCAGCGGTGTTGAAGGTAACGGTCTGCGGGAAGTGGCGCTTGTCCTCATCGCTGGCGTTGATGAGCACCGACATGACGACCGGCGCACCGCAAAGATGTGTGACGCCGTGGTCGGCGATGGCATCGTAGATCGGCTTCGGCCGCACCCAGCGCAGGCAGACATGGGTGCCGGCCTGGACGGCCATTGTCCATGGGAAGCACCAACCATTGCAGTGGAACATCGGCAGCGTCCACAGATAGACGGCGTGCTTGGCCATGCCGGCATGGATGGTGTTGGTGTAAGCCATCAGGGCAGCGCCGCGATGGTGGTAGACGACGCCCTTCGGATTGCCTGTCGTGCCGGAGGTGTAGCTGAGCGAGATGGCGTCCCATTCGTCGTCGGGCATCGACCAAGCGTAGCCCTGGTCACCGCCGGCGACGAACGCCTCATAGTCGATCGCGCCGATGCGCTCGCCCTTGGGATAGGGTGCATCGGCGGCATAGTCGGGATCGTCATAGTCGATGACCAGCGGCTTCACCTTGGCCAGTGCCAGTGCCTGTTTGACGACAGCAGCGAATTCGCGGTCGACGATGAGCACCTTGGTCTCGGCATGGTCGAGCTGGAACGCGATGACGGCGGCATCGAGCCTTGTGTTGAGCGAATGCAGCACCGCTTTGGCCATCGGCACGCCGAAATGCGCCTCCAGCATGGGGGGCGTGTTGGACAGCATGACGGTCACCGTATCACCCTTGCCGATGCCGCGCTTCGACAGCGCCGAGGCCAGCTTCAGCGAGCGCCGCCAGAAGGTGCGATAGGTGATGCGCTGGCTGCCATGGATGATGGCGACATGATCGGGATAGGTGCTTGCCGCCCGCTCCAGATAAGTGAGCGGCGTCAGCGGCTGATGGTTGGCGGCGTTCTTGCCGAGATCCTGCTCGTAGGGACTGCCCATCCCGTGCTCCCCGAATTTTCATTGTTGAGAACTTCTAACCACAGGTTCCCGCCACGTCACCATCGGCGATTCCCGACCGGGCACATTTGGCGCAATGATCGTCCAGATTCGATGGGCAAAGAGGTATCGTGTACCCACGCCAGTTTGACTTTTGTCGAGAGCCGTGAATAATGTCAGCCGAGGAGACGGCATGGCGATCCGACCGGCAGAACAGCTTATCCACAAGGCCGCATGGCTCTATTATGCCCATGGTCTGCGCCAGGACCAGGTCGCCAGCCAGCTTAACATTTCCCGCGCCTCGGTCGCCATGTATTTGCGCAAGGCGCGCGAGACCGGCATCGTCAACATCTCGACCTCGACGCAGCTGTTCACCGACGACGTGCTTGCGCGCCAGCTCGAGGACGCGCTCAAGCTTGATGCGGTGTGGATCGCGCCGGAGAATGCCTATGTCGTCGACCCTTCGACGGACGTTGCGGTGCTGGCGGCGGGCGTCTTTCTCGAACTGGTCAAGAAGGGCGACCGGATCGGCGTCGCCTGGGGCCGCACCGTCTACACTATCGCCGACGTCATGTCCTATGCCGACCTGCAGGACGTCACCGTTGTGCAGCTCTGCGGCAATCTCGGCGCGCCCTACTCCTACCGTCCCGACCAGTGCACGATGGAGATCGCCCGGCGGCTCAACGCCAAGGGCCTCAATTTCTACGCGCCGCTGGTGCTGACGACGGAATTGCTGGCGCATGGGCTGCGCGCCGAACCGGTGATCCGCGAACAACTGGCCGATATTGCCAACTGCGATCTGGCGCTCTATTCGGTCGGCACGGTCGATGGCGACAGCCATGTCGTCAAATGCGGCGCGCTCAGCCCCGGCGAGATGGGGCTGTTGCGCGAAGCGGGCGCCGCCGGAGTCGTTGCCGGCCAGATCATCGATGCCACCGGCAAGGCGCTCGACTGCAGCTACAACCGCCGCGTCATCTCGGCCTCGCTGTCGTCACTGCGCCAGATCGAAAAGCGGCTGATGGTGGTCCAGGAAGACAGCAAGTTCGAACCGCTGCTCGCAGCACTCGCCGGCGGACTCTGCACGCATCTGGTCGTCGGCGCCGGCATGGCGCGGCGGCTGCTCGAATATGCCGGAGCCAGCGCGGGGGCAAAAAAGGCTTCCTGACAAACGAAATCCTTGCAGCCGGCGCATTGTCATCAAGGCGTCGCGGCACTCCTGTTCACAGCAACATCAAAGACAGCAAAGCGGACATAGCGACATGAAGAACCTTTGGAATGACGACGACGCGGAAAGACTGGTGGGCGATTATGCGAAAAAGGGCGTGGCCCGCGACCTCGCGTTGCGCGTCTACACCACCCGGCTGCTCGGCGGCGAGCCGCGGCTGGTGCTGCATGGCGGCGGCAACACTTCCTGCAAGACCAAGGCCATAGACCTCGTCGGCGACGAATGGGACGTGCTGTGCGTCAAGGGCAGCGGCTGGGACATGGGTGTGATCGAGCCGCAAGGCCTGCCGGCGGTCAAGCTCGGCGCGCTGCTGAAGGCGCGTGCGCTGGCCAGCCTCGCCGACGAGGACATGGTGGCGCTGCAGCGGGCGAACCTCATCGACCCCGCCTCCCCCAATCCATCGGTCGAGACGCTGCTGCACGCCTTCCTGCCGCATAAATTCGTCGACCACACGCATTCGACCGCGATCCTCGCCATCGTCGACCAGCCGGACAGCAAGCCGCTGATCAAGACCGTGTTCGGCGACAAGATGGGGTACGTGCCCTACATCAAGCCGGGCTTCGACCTCGCCAAGGTGGCCGCCGATGTCTACGACGCCGACCCCAGCGTCGAAGGCCTGATCCTCGACAAGCATGGCATCTTCACCTTCGGCGACGATGCGAAGCAGGCCTATGACCGCATGATCCATTATGTGAACGTGGCCGAAGACTATGTGGCGAAGAACGGCAAGCCGAAGACAGCGAAAGCCGCACTGCCGGCCAAGCTCGCAACGCCGGCAGCGATCGCGCCGATGCTGCGTGGCGCGGTCGCGGTGGCGCGTGGCGAAGGCCGCTTCGACCGCATGATCAGCGATTTCCGCACTTCGGACGCCATCGTCGATTTCATCAACTCGGCCGGCATTGCAGACTATGCCGGACGCGGCGTGTCGACGCCCGATCTGTCGATCCGCATCAAGACCGGACCGATGGCGGTTCCGGCGCCAGACGCCGACAAGGCCGGCGACTACAAGGCCGTCATCAAGAGCCATGTCGACGCCTTCGCCAACGACTACCGCGCCTATTTCGAAACCAATGACGCGCTGGACGACGTCGAGCGCACCATGCTCGACCCGATGCCACGGCTGACGCTGGTGCCGGGCCTCGGCATGTTCGGCCATGGCCGCACGCTGAAGGATGCGAAGATCGCATCTGATGTCGGCGAGATGTGGATCGAGGCGGTGCGCGGCGCCGAGGCCGCCGGCAGTTTCCATCCTCTATCGAAGGCCGATCTCTTCCCGCTGGAGTACTGGTCGCTTGAGCAGGCCAAGCTCGCCTCCAACAAGCCGAAGCCGCTGACCGGCCAGGTGGTGCTGATCACTGGCGGCGCCGGCGCGATCGGTGCTGCGACGGCAAAACTGTTCGCCGCCAATGGCGCGCATGCCGTCGTCGTCGATCTCGATGCGGCCAGGGCGGCCGAGGCGGCAAAGGCAGCCGGCAACAATTCGATCGGCGTCGGCGCCGACATCACCAACCCGGCCGAGCTGCGCGCCGCCTTCGACAAAGCTGTCGCTGTCTATGGCGGCGTCGACATTCTGGTCTCCAACGCCGGTGCCGCCTGGGAAGGCCGCATCGGCGAGCTCGACGATGCCCTGCTGCGCAAGAGTTTCGAGCTCAACTTCTTCGCCCACCAGTCGGCGGCGCAGAACGCGGTGCGCATCATGCTGGAACAGGGCACCGGCGGTGTGTTGTTGTTCAACACCTCCAAGCAGGCGGTCAACCCGGGTCCGAAATTCGGCGCCTATGGTGTGCCGAAGGCGGCGACGCTATTCCTGTCCCGGCAATATGCGCTCGACTACGGCGCGCACGGCATCCGCTCCAATGCGGTCAACGCCGACCGCATCCGCTCCGGCCTGTTGACCGACGCCATGATCGCCAGCCGTTCCGGCGCGCGCGGCGTGTCGGAGAAGGAATACATGTCGGGCAATCTGCTCGGACAGGAGGTGACGGCAGAAGACGTGGCGCAGGCCTTCCTGCACCAAGCATTGGCCGAACGCACCACCGCCGATGTGACGACGGTCGACGGTGGCAACATCGCCGCAGCGCTGCGCTAGACATAGACCTGGAGCGGTTCATCGTTCACCAAAACGACGAACCGCTCTCCCACCTGAAGGACTCCAGGCGGAGAACTGCTTTTGCAGGTCGTGCTGAAAAACTGCTCGAACTGGTCAAAATCCACTCCAATCCTTGGCCTATTGCTCGACCACTTTAGGGCGCGCCTTGTGTTTCGCATGCGAGCTCCGACCCTGATCCTTGGTGGAGTTGTCGATGGCTGCGAAGAGACTTCGTGTCGGCTTGCTGTTCGGCGGGCGCTCCGCCGAGCATGAGGTGTCGCTGCTTTCGGCAACCAATGTCATAGCCGCGCTGGACCCGGCGAAATACGACGCCGTTCCCATCTTCGTCACCCGCGAAGGCCAATGGCTGCTGAGCAATTTCAAGGACGGCGCGCTGGCGACACCGTCTGATGGGACGCAGCTTTGCCTGGCGCCGGGCGGGCATGGGCGGATGCTGGCGATCCCCGCCAAGGGTGCGCCGCACGACCTGCCTGCCATCGAATATGGTGTTCCGGTACTGCACGCCTGCATGGCGAGGACGGCGCGGTGGCAGGTGCGAGTCGGGCGGTCATGATGCAGGGGCAGATTCCTAACAGATATTGTTAGACCTTGTTGGATGCATTATAATGTGGGTATGAAAAACGAACCTATGCGCACCCTCACCATATCCCTCACCGCGCAGCAGATAGCTCGCCTGCAAAGCGCTATCGAAGGTGGCGGTTATGCTTCCAACAGCGAGATTGTCCGCGACGCCCTGCGCTTATGGGAGCAGCGCGAGGAATTGCGCACGCTCGAACTCCAGCACTTGAAGCGGGCCTATGCCGACGGAATGGGCAGCGGCAAGCCAGTGGCTGTCGACCCCACCGAGTTCATCGGCAGCCTGAAGGCAGAACGCCGCGCCCGTGGCCAGCTATAGGCTCACACCGCGCGCTTCGCAGGATTTGCGAGACATCTGGCACACCATCGCCGCCGACAATGAAAAGGCAGCAGACAGACTGTTGATGCGCATTTTCGAAAGACTGGAGCTGGCGGCGCAGCACCCCAAGATGGGCAGCGCACGGCCCGAGTTAAGCGCAACGGCCCGCGTGCTCGTCGAAGGCCGTTATATCATCATCTACGAGCCGCAGCCCGATGGTGTCTGTGGCGATTGTCCACGGGATGCGCGATCCAGACCATTGGTTGTAGGCCGGCAGGCTTACGATCAATATGAAAAGAGCGGCCCATGCCGCCCTTCGCATCTATCAGACGACCGATCCTACTTCGCGTTCGGGTTCGGCATCCAGGCCGGCATGGCGACATCGGCATGGGCGAATTGCGGCAGCTTGGCCGACAGGTCCTCCATGTTCTTGATGTCCTTGTCGATCAGGTCCTTCTGGGTGATCAGCGTCGGCGGCACGATGACGTTGTGGCCGGGATCTTCACCGGCGAGCAGCTGCGCCAGCGCGCGCACCGAGACCTGGCCGACGACGGCAGGGTTGGTGGCGGCGGTGGCGGCCCAGGCGCTGTCGGTCTCGCGCATGGCCGCGATGTCCGAGGTAGAGATGTCGGCGGAGTAGATCTTGATCTTCTTGTTCAGCCCCGCCTCGTCGACGGCGATCTTCACACCCTTGGCGAACTCGTCATAGGGCGCGAACATCACATTGATGTCGGGATGCGCCTGCAGCACCGACCGCGCCTGGTTGGCGACCGAGTTGGCGATCGGGTTGTCGAGCGTGCCGAACATCGCGACTTCCTTGATGCCGGCATGTTTCTTCTTCACGTCGACCCAGGTCTCGTTGCGGCGGTCGAGCGGCGCGATGCCAGCGACATAGACATAGCCGGCGTTCCAGCTCTCGCCATTGTCCTTGACCGCCTGCTCGAGCGCCAGGCGCGCAAGGTCCTTGTCGGACTGTTCGATCTGCGGGATCTTGGGGTTTTCGACATTGACGTCGAAGGCGACGACCTTGATGCCGGCATCGACCGCGCGCTGGGCGGCGTCCTTCATCGATTCCGTCAGCCCGTGCTGGATGATGATGCCCTGCACGCCGAGTGCGATGGCCTGGTCGACCATGTCGGATTGAAGGGCGGCGTCCTGGCGGCTGTCGAGCACGCGCAGATCGATGCCGAGCGCCTTGGACTGGGACTCGACGCCCGAGAGATAGGCCTGGAAGAAATCGCCGGTCGAGAGATAGCGCACCAGCGCGATCTTGACGCCGGGCTTGTCGAACGGCGCCGGCTTGTCGGCGGCAAAGGCCGGGACCTGCATCAGCATTGTTGCGCCGGCCAATCCGAGCGCGACCTTCCCCAAAAGTCGTCTTGTGATGTTCACGTTCTTTCCTCCGTTTGTTGAACCCAAAACTGTCCCGGCAGCCATTCTATCTCCTGCCCCGGCCGGAAAGGGCGAAGGTAAAGACAAGGGCGACGACGAGAACCACGCCCTTGACGAAATCCTGCGTGTAGTAAGGCGCGTTCATCATCGTCAGGCCTTGCAGCAGGATGCCGACGAACAGCGCGCCGATGGCGGTGCCGAAGGCGTTCGGCTTGGCGGCGCCGAGCACCGCGTAGCCGATCAGCGCCGCGGCAACCGCATCGAGCAGCAGATTATTACCCGACGCGATGTCACCGCGTCCAAGCCGTGCGGCCAGCAAAATCCCGCCGATCGAGGCAAAAACTCCTGAAATGACGTAGGCCCAGATTTTGTATGCCTTGACAGGCGCGCCGGCGAGTTCGGCGGCCCGTTCATTGCTGCCCACCGCATACATCATGCGGCCGAAGCGTGTGTATTCGAGGAAGAACCAGATCAGCACGGCGAGCACGATCAGCACGACCACCGAGACCGGAATGAGGTTCGGGATGAAGAAGTCGAAGCGGTGGCGGCCGAGCGCCAGGAAGGCGTCGGAGAATTTGCCGTTGGCGACCGAGCCGTCCGGCATTGTCATACCGGTGGCGATGGAGCGTCCTTCAGTCGGGATGCGCTGGAGGCCGACGAGCAGGAACATCATGCCGAGCGTCGCCAGCAGATCGGGCACGCGCATATAGACGATCAGCCAGCCATTGATGAGGCCGACAAGGGCGCCGATGAGCAGGCAGATGAGGACAGCGACGACAACGTTCTGCTCCAGCACCACCATGACATAGGCAGCCGCCATCATGGCCGATGTGGCAACCGAGCCGATCGAGAGATCGAAGCCGCCGACAACCAGTGTGGCGGTGACGCCCAGCGCCAGCACGCCGGTGATGGCGACCGACTGGAAAATGAAGACGGCACTTTGCGGCGAGACGAACCCGTCGGCGGCGATGGCGAAATACGCGATCAGCCCGAACAGAAGCACGATGAACCCATAGCGGATGGCGTAATCGCGCAGCGTCATTCAGCGCCCGCCGTCAATACCCAACTCAAACCCGTGCACTCCATTCCAACCCTCAGTTCTTCAATCATCGTGGCTCAGGCCGCACTGTGCAACGGCCCGCCCGCGACTTCGGCCAGCAGACGGTCGAGATCGACGTCGGCGTTGCGGTGTTCGCCGACGATGGTCTGCTCGGACATCACCAATATGCGATCGGCCGTCTCCAGTGCCTCGTCGAGTTCGGTGACGAACAGCAGCGTGGCGCGGCCATTGGCGCTGGCCCTCAGCTTGGCGGCGATGTCGCGCCTGGCGGAGATATCGACGCCCTGGAACGGTTCGTCGAGAATGAACAATCGGGCGTCCTGCGCCATCCAGCGGGCCACCATCACCTTCTGCTGGTTGCCGCCCGAGAGAGTGGTCATCTCGTCCTTCTCCGAGCGGCAGACGATGCCGAGATCCTCGATCTGCCGGCGGGCAATAGTGCGTTCAAGGCCGCGTTTGAGAACTGAAAAGCGCGACATGCGCTTGTGGAAGGGCAGACTGATGTTTTCCTGGATGTTGAAGCCGCCGACGATGCCGTTTTCGGCACGGTCCTTGGCGACCAGAAACACGCCGGCGGCGATGGCTTCGCCCGTCGACCCAGGCGCATAGGGCTTGCCATATAAAGTCATCGTGCCGGACAGCGGCTTGCGCAGGCCGAACAGCGTCTCGGCGAGCGCTGTCTTGCCGACGCCGACGAGGCCGGTGATGGCAACGACCTCGCCGTCGCCGAGCGTCAGCGAGAATGGCCGGGCACCAGGGGCGATGCGCAAGGAATCGACGGTCAGGATCGGCTTGGCAGAACTCCTGGCTTCGATGCGGTCAAGATGGATCTTGCGGCCGAGCATGGCGTTAACGGCACCCTCATAGTCGAGAGGCTTGCTGTCGAAGACGCCTGAGATGACGCCATCGCGCATCGAGACGATGCGGTCGGCCAGCCGCCTGATATCCGACATGCGATGCGAGATGTAGAGGATGGCGACGCCCTGCTCGCGCAAGCGGTCGAGCAGCGCAAACAGCCGGTCGGCCTCGGCGCTGGACAGCGACGAGGTCGGCTCGTCGAGGATCAGCACTTTCGGCTGGTGCGCCATGGCGCGCGCGATGGCCACCATCTGGCGATCGGCCAGCGACAGGTCGCTGATGCGGGCCTTGAGGTCGATGGCGAGCCCCATGCGGTCGGCCACCGCTTTGGCTTCGCGGCGCACCCGGCCGGGGTTGAACAGCAGCGGCGCGCCCTTGCCGCTCAGCCGGTCGAGCGTCAGATTGGTGGCGACATCGAGATCGGCGACGACGCCGTCATTGATGTTTTGGTGCACGGTAACGACACCGGCGCGGATCGCCTCTGCCGGCGTGTTCGGCGCAAAGTTGCCGCCAGCGAGGTGCATGATGCCGCCGTCATGGTCGTAGACGCCGCTGATGATTTTGACGAGGGTGGACTTGCCGGCGCCGTTGGCGCCCATCAGCACAGTGATCTCACCGGCATGCAATTCGAGCGAGACGCCGCCAAGCACCTCGATATGGCCGAAGGATTTCCTCAGCCCGTCCACGCGGAACACGGCATCATTGCCCATTCGTTCCTCCCTGACGATGACGCTATGGGCTACGTGATCAATTGTCAACTCGATTGACAATTGCCAGTCAGCTTCCTAGCTTGGCCTCACCGCCATCGCTCCACTATGATTGGAGCGAGCAAGCGGGAGGGTGAGGAATGACTGCGAAATTGCCGTTTGAAGCACTGTCGGTGGAGACGCTTGCAACGCGCCTCGGTACGAACGAAGCGCTGTGCGCCAAAATCGGCAAGGGCCCTTGGAAGGTGCGCGAGGTCGGCGACGGCAATCTGAACCTCGTCTTCATCGTCGAAGGCGGCTCGGGTGCGGCCGTGGTCAAGCAGGCCCTGCCCTATGTTCGCCTCGTCGGCGACAGCTGGCCGTTGCCGCTCAAACGCTCCTTCTTCGAGTATCACGCGCTGACGCGGCAAGAGGCGCGCGCGCCGGGCTCGGTGCCGGCGATCCTCCATTTCGACGAAGCCCAGGCGCTGATCATCATGGAATATCTGGCGCCGCCGCACATCATCCTGCGCCGTGCCCTGATCGACGGCCGCGAGTTGCCAAATATCGCCCGCGACATCGGCCTGTTCATGGCCCGCACTTTGTTCCGCGGCTCTGATCTCTCCATGCCCACCAAGGACCGCAAGGCCGACCTGGCGCTGTTTGCCGACAATGTCGAGCTCTGCGGCATCACCGAAGACCTGGTGTTTTCCGACCCATATTTCGATGCCAAGCTGAACCGGCATACGTCGCCGCAACTGGACGGCCTGGTTGCCGAACTGCGTGCCGACCGCGACCTCAAGGTCGAAGCGCAGCGGCTGAAGCATATCTTCGCCGCCAATGCCGAGACGCTGCTGCATGGCGACCTGCATTCGGGCTCGATCATGGTCACCGACACCGAGACGCGGATGATCGATCCGGAATTCGCCTTCTACGGTCCGATGGCCTTCGACGTCGGCATGCTGCTCGCCAATTTCTGGATGTCCTACTTCTCGCAGCGCGGCCATGAACAGAAGGGCAAGCGTGACGCCATGCGTGCCTATCTGCTCGGGGTGACCAACGACACCTGGACGGTGTTCCGCGCCGAGTTCTCGCATCTATGGCGCACCGAGCGCACCGGCATGCTTTACCAGAAGAGCCTGTTCGAGGATCAGGGCGACATTCTCGCCTCGGAGCAGGCGCTCGACCATGTGCTGCACCAGATCTGGACCGACCTCTTGGGCTTTGCCGGCATCGAGGTGCACCGGCGCATCCTCGGCCTCGCCCACAATGCCGATTTCGAGACCATCGAGGACGAGGATCTGCGGGCCTCCTGCGAGGCCAAGGCGCTGAAATTCGGCCGTCACATCGCCGTCAACCGGCGCCAGATTCACGGCATGGACGAGGTTAATAATCTGGCCGCTTTGATCGAACGGGAGAGCAGGATTTGAACGTCGGCGAGCGCCACTACCGCACCATCTGGCTGAGCGACGACCAGCGTTCGGTCGAGATCATCGACCAGCGCTGGCTGCCGCACGAGTTCCGCGTCGAAAGGATCGGCACAGTCGACGGCATCGCCACCGCGATCCGTGACATGTGGGTTCGTGGCGCGCCGCTGATCGGCGTCACCGCGGCCTACGGCGTCGCCATCCAGATGGCGGACGATCCGTCTGACGAAGCGCTCGACGCGGCCTGGGAGACGCTGCACAAGACGCGGCCGACTGCGATCAATCTACGCTGGGCACTGGACGAGATGCGGCGGTTCCTCAGGCCGATCGTATTGGGACAGCGCGCGGAGGCGGCCTATAAGCGCGCCGCGGAAATCGCCGACGAGGATGTCGATCTCAATCGCGCCATCGGCGAGAACGGGCTTGCCATCATCAAGGAGATCGCGGCACGCAAGAAGCCGGGCGAGCCGGTCAACATCCTCACCCATTGCAACGCGGGTTGGCTGGCGACGGTCGATTACGGCACCGCCACGTCGCCGATCTATCTCGCCGTCGAGGCCGGCATTCCGGTCCATGTCTATGTCGACGAGACGCGCCCGCGCAACCAGGGCGCCCAGCTGACCGCCTGGGAGATGGCCGGCCACGGCGTGCCGCACACGCTGATCGTCGACAATGCCGGCGGCCATCTGATGCAGCGTGGCGCGGTCGACATGGTGATCGTGGGCACCGACCGCACCACGGCCAATGGCGACGTCTGCAACAAGATCGGCACCTATCTCAAGGCGCTCGCCGCCTCCGATAATGAGGTGCCCTTCTACGTCGCTCTGCCCTCGCCGACCATCGACTGGACGGTGGGTGATGGGCTGACCGAAATCCCGATCGAGGAACGCTCCGGTGACGAGGTGTCGCTGGTCTGGGGCAAGACGGCGGACGGCAAGATTGCGCAGGTGCGGGTTTCGCCCGAAGCGACGCCGGCGGCCAATCCGGCGTTCGATGTGACGCCGGCACGGCTCGTGACAGGGCTGATCACCGAGCGCGGTGTGGCCAAGGCTTCGCGCGAAGGGTTGAAGGCGATGTTCCCCGAACGCGGATAATCTCCCCCCCTTTGAGGGTCCCTTGAGGGGGAGATGTCGCCAAAGGCGACAGAGGGGGCCGGCGCGTCCTGACGCGACCTCCCAGCAGCGACAGATGATGCTAGCGCTCCAGTCGAACCGACCCCCTCTGGCCTGCCGGCCATCTCCCCCTCAATGGGGGAGATTAGCGCCTCACCGGCTGGCTACCGGATTTCAGCCCTGCAACAAGAATTGCGGCCTCGATGGCCGCTGACGGTTGCGGTTCTGGCGAAATCCGGCCAGAAGCATCTAGGCCGGCAATCGGCCGGCCCGCGACGTTGCGCTTGAAACCAGATACGGGAGACTATTGGGTGGCTCGCATAACACTGAGACAATTGCTCGATCACGCCGCCGAGTACGGCTACGGCGTACCCGCTTTCAACATGAACAATATGGAACAGGGCCTCGCCATCATGGAGGCGGCCGAGGAGACCAAGTCGCCGGTCATCCTGCAGGCAAGCCGCGGCGCCCGCGCCTACGCCAATGATGTGGTGCTGGCCAAGCTGATCGACGCGCTGGTCGAAATCCACCCCGACATCCCGGTCTGCATGCATCTCGACCATGGCAACAACGAAGCCACCTGCGTCACCGCCATCCAGTACGGCTTCACCTCGGTGATGATGGACGGCTCGCTGAAAGAGGACGGCAAGACGCCGGCCGACTATGCCTACAATTCCGGCATCACCCGGCGCGTCGTCGACATGGCGCATTGGGGCGGCGTGTCGGTGGAAGGCGAGATCGGTGTGCTCGGTTCGCTTGAGAGCGGCGGCGGGGAGCAGGAAGACGGCCACGGCGTCGAAGGCGCCATCAGCCACGACCAGCTCTTGACCGATCCGGAACAGGCGGTCGAGTTCGTCAAGGACACCCATGTCGATGCGCTGGCTGTCGCCATGGGCACCAGCCACGGCGCCTACAAATTCTCACGCAAGCCGGACGGCGCGGTGCTGGCGATGAACGTCATCGAGGAAATCCACCGCCGCCTGCCCAACATGCATCTGGTCATGCACGGCTCGTCCTCGGTGCCCGAGGACCTGCAGGAAATCATCAATAGATATGGCGGCCAGATGAAGCCGACCTGGGGCGTGCCGGTGGAAGAGATCCAGCGCGGCATCAAGCACGGCGTGCGCAAGATCAACATCGACACCGACAACCGCATGGCGCTGACCGGCGCCATCCGCAAGGTGCTGACCGAAAACCCGAGCGAGTTCGATCCGCGCAAATATCTGACGCCGGCGATGGCGGCGATGCGCAAGCTGTGCAAGGAGCGCTTCGAGCAGTTCGGCACCGCCGGCAATGCCCAGAAGATCAAGCCGCTGCCGGTAGCTGAGATGGCCAAGCGCTACAAGTCGGGCAGCCTTGATCCGAAGTTTGGGTGAAGTCCCCTGGCGCCTCTTCCTTCTCCCCTTGTGGGGAAGAAAGAAGAGCTATTGACATAAAAAAGGCCGGGCGCGAAAGCGGCCCGGCCAAAAGAAGGTCAAGAACCTTCAGAGGGGAACACCGTTCGGTGGAATGGGAGGAAACCGCCGAACGATAATTCCTATATGCGCGCATTCGCTGCGGTTGGCGACGAACGGCTTTCTAAAACAATGCGGGATGCGGAAATTTCGTTCTTGTCTTCCAAGATTTCAGCCGGCTGAGCGCCGGTTTCCAGGAGATCGGCGTAGTGCCGGCGCGCCACGTCGGGATGCGAGCGCAGGCGGCTCTTCAGCACATTGGTACCGACATTGCGAAACAGCGGATTGTCGGGATCGCTGGCCGGACCCCGCGCCTCGGCCGCCAGTTCCTCGGGCAGGTCGAGCAGCGGAATCGTGGCGTCGAGCCGGGCGCTGAAGAAGAACGGGACCGAGACGCGCTCGACGCCGGCTGGCGGTGTCACCACACGGTGGACTGTCGCCCGGAGATAGCCGTTCGACGCCAGTTCGAGCAGTTCGCCGATGTTGACCACCAGCGTGTCGGGCAGCGGATCGACGTCGACCCAGGCACCGTCATATTCGACCTGCAGGCCCTTGCTCTCGTCCTGCAGCAGAAGCGTCAGGAAACCGCCATCCTTGTGCGCGCCGACGCCCTGGTTGTCGCCGGTGGCGTCGCGGCCGGGGTAGCGCACGATCTTCATGCGATGGTTGGGCTCGGCCCGGTAGACGGGATCGAAGGCGTCCTCGGCCTGATCGAGCGACAAAGCGAAGGCCCGGAGCAGCCGGATCGCCACCGCCGTCGCCTTGGCCTGCCATGCGAGCAGCGCCGGCTTCAGCTCGGGCAGCGTGGCCGGCCACTGGTTGGGCCCTTGCAGCCGCGTCCAGGCGGGCACGCCGGGGCCTTGTTCGATGGCCGGGCGTTCGACGCCGATGTCGAGCTGTTCGCGCCAGTCGGCCTTGCCTTTGGTCAGCTCGCCGCCGGCGCGCGTGTAGCCGCGGAACTGCGAGGACTTGACCATTTCAATTGCCAGTTTGTCGGCTTCCGGCAGGGCAAAGAAGCGGCGCGACGCGTCGAGCACTTCTGCGGTATCCGCAGCCGATATGCCGTGGCCGGTCAAATAGAAGAAGCCGACATCGCGCGCGGCCGTGCGCAGGTCGAAGAGAAACGTTCGCCGTTCCGAAGCGCCCTGCTCGAGGCGGCCGAGATCAAGCACGGGTACGATCCTGGGCATGGTCAAGCTCCTTGTTCCGCTGTCACGGTGGCACGCAGGCCGGTCCGATCAAAGCAACGCGCAACCCAATCTCGGCGCCGATAGAGAAAGCCGGCGCTGCGTTTGGCAGCCTGCCGGCAAATAACGTTCGTGGCCGCTCATCCGCGCCGGTCCAGCCTGGCGACCAGCCGGTCGCCGACCCACTGGATGCCGCAAACGAGAATGATCAGCACAATGACCACGGCGACCATGACGCTGGTCTCAAAACGCTGGTAGCCATAGCGGATGGCGAGATCGCCGAGCCCGCCGGCACCGATGGCGCCGGCCATGGCCGAAGCGCCGATCAGCGTTACCAGCGTCACGGTGAAACCAGCAACGATGCCGGGCAAAGCTTCGGGCACCAGCACCTCGCGGATGATCGTCCAGCGATTGCCGCCCATGGCGCGTGCCGCCTCGATCAGGCCGCGATCGACCTCGCGCAGCGACACTTCGGCGATGCGGGCATAGTAGGGCGTCGCCGCAATCGACAACGGCACGATCGCCGCCCAGGTGCCGATCGAGGTGCCGACGATCAGCCGCGTCACCGGGATCAGCGCCACCAGAAGGATGATGAAAGGCACCGAGCGGAAGCCGTTGATGACGGCGCCGAGCGCGCGGTTCACCCACAGGCTTTCGGCAATGCCGCCGCGCTCGGTGGCAATCAATGCCAGGCCGAGCGGCAGCCCGAAGACGAGCGAGATGAGGCCCGATGCCGCCGTCATCAGGACCGTCTCCCAGATCGAGCGCAGCAGAAGTTCAAACAGAACCGGCGACATGGCCAAGCACCTCCACCCGTGCGTCGCGGGCCTTCAGGAATGCGATTACTTTGGACAGATGTTTCGGATCGTTGCCCGCGACCGCAAGGAACAGCGTGCCGACCGGCTGCTGCTGGACATGGTCGATGCCACCATGGACGAGGCGGAACCGTCCCGGCACGGCCACCGCAAGATCGGACAGCAGCGGACCGCGCGCGGCCTCACCTGCAACGTCGACCCTGAGGATGAGCTCGGCGCCGCCTCCGGGAGCAAGCCGGCCGGCAATCTCGGCCGGCAGTTGCGGGCGGATGCCGCCGAGCAGGCTCCTGGTGATTTCGGAACGCGGCTCGGCAAAGACCGACCACACCGGGCCTTGTTCGACGATGCGCCCGGCATCGATCACCGCGACGCGGTCGGCGATCGAGCGGATCACCTCCATCTCGTGGGTGATGAGCAGGATGGTCAGGCCGAGCTGCCGGTTGATGTCTTTCAGCAAGGCCAGGATGGAGCGCGTCGTCTCCGGATCGAGCGCTGAGGTCGCCTCGTCGGACAGCAGCAGCGCCGGCCGCGCGGCCAGCGCCCTGGCGATGCCGACGCGCTGCTTCTGGCCGCCCGACAGCGAGGACGGATAGGCCTTCGCCTTCTCCGACAGGCCGACGAGGTCGAGCAATTCGGCGGCGCGCGCCAGCCGTTCGGCCTTTGGGCGGCCCTCGATCTTCAGCGGCAGCGCGACATTGTCCTCCACGGTCTTGGCCGACAGCAGATTGAAGTGCTGGAAGATCATGCCGATGCGACGCCGCAGCGGCTGCAATTCACGCTCGCCGAGCCGGCCGATCTCGCGGCCCTCGATGAAGACGTCGCCGGAGTCCGGCCGCTCCAGCCCGTTGAGGCAGCGGATCAGCGTCGACTTGCCGGCGCCGCTGCGGCCGATGATGCCGAGGATCTCGCCCTTGCGCACCGTCAGCGAGACGCCGTCGAGCGCAGGCGTCGCGCCGAAGCGGCGCTTGAGGTCGACCAGGCGTACGACATCTTCCTGCCCGGCCGATATATTGACCGGACCGGATGCTTCGGCCGTGACGTGCTGGTTCATCTCACTGTCCGTTTCGATGCTCGACAAATGCGACGGCGGCCCGCTCAACAGCGGGCCGCCTGCTCCTGACAACCAGGCGCCGATCAATAGGCGCTGATCCCGGTGCCCTTGTAGACCTTGTCGAACTCGGCCTTGACCGCCTCGTTCTGGTAGGACGCGACCAGCGTCTTCACCCACGCCTCGTTCTCGTTGCCGGATTTCACGGCGATGAAGTTGCGGTAGGGGTTGTCGGCCACCGGCTCCTGGGCGATGCGGTTGTCCGGGCCGAGACCGCTCTTCAGCGCCCAGTCGGTGTTGACGACAGCCGCGTCGAGATCCTCGACCGAGCGGCCGACAATGCCGGCGTCCAGTTCCTTGATGACGACCTTCTTAGGGTTCTCGGCAATGTCGGCGGTGGTCGCCAGGATGCCGGTGCCGTCCTTCAGCTTGATCACGCCTTCGTTCTGCAGAACGCGCAACGCGCGGCCCTCATTCGAGGGGTCGTTGGGCAAGCCGATGACGGCGCCTTCGGGCAGGTCGGCAACCTTGGTGTATTTCTTGGAGTAGAGGCCGATCGGCCAGACGCCGGTGTAGCCGACGCGCACGATGTGGTACCCTTGGGTCTTGATCTGGTTGTCGAGATAGGGCTGGTGCTGGAAGGCATTGGCGTCGATCTCGCCGCGCTCGAGCGCCTCGTTGGGCTGGGTGTAGTCGTTGAACACCACGGTCTCGACGGTCAGGCCTTTTTCGGCGGCCTGGGCGACGACGACGCGCCAAACATCCTCATCCTCGCCGCTGATGATGCCGACCTTGATAGACTTCTTGTCCTCGGCGAAGGACGGCGTCGGCTGAGCCAGACCGACAAGCGTGACGGCCGAGGCAAAAAGTGCCGCAAGGGCAGCTCGCCGGCTGATGGCTAAAAAAAGAAGAGAGCTGGAAGCGTTTCCACGTTCGGACATTGTCGATCCCTCGTAATCCTGAAGTCATTGCGGCGAGGTGGAATACCAAGCCTTGACGACATCATCGGCAATGCTGCTTGCCGGATCAAAGAACCGCATTTCTTCTCAAACACGAAGCCGGGAATATTCTCTCAAAGATTTCGCAATTGCGAGAACGGCCACGCCGGACCGGTCAGAATGTCTCGACAAAGGGCCGCAGCTCGACCTCGAAGCTCCAGGCGCTGCGATGCTGGCGATGGGTCGCGAGATAGGTCTGCGCGATCGCATCGGGCGACAGCTGGCTGTCCGGTCGCTCGGGCTTCGTCCCGACCGGCTCGATCTGGCCGTCGATAATGAAATGGGCGACATGGATGTTCTTCGGGAAGAGTTCGCGCGCCATCGACTGAGCCAGACCGCGCAGGCCGAATTTCGGCATGGCAAAGCCGGCGGAGTTGGGAAAGCCCTTGATGCTGGCGGAAGCGCCGGTGAAAAGAATCGAACCGGAGCCGCGCGCAAGCAGCCGCCGCGCCGCTTGCTGGCCGACCAGGAAGCCGCCATAGGCGCCGACAAGCAAGGCTTGTTTGACCGCATCGGGATCGACCTCGGCGATCGGGCCGCGCGTGCGGCCGCTGGCATTGAAGACGGCAAGGGCCAGCGGGCCTTGCTTGTCGGCGGCGTCGAACAGGCCGGCGACGGAGGCCGGATCGGCGACGTCGGTTTCGACGGCCAGCGCGCCGGTTTCCCCGACCAGCGCCGCGAGTTTGGCCGTGTTGCGGGCGGCCAGCACCACACGATAGCCTTCCGTGGTGAGAAGGCGTGCCAAAGAGGCGCTCAGGCCCGCACCCGCGCCGGCGATCACTGCGACTTCGGATGCCATGTCGTTTCTCCTTGGCGATGACGTGTTCGTCTCATAGCTGGCGTCTTGAGCGGCGAGACGCAAGAACGGCGTTGCTCGATTTTCGCTGTTCGGTGAAAAACTCTGCCGGCAGGTTCGGAGCAATCGACCGCGGCCAGGGTCTTGCCTGGCGAGACAATCCGTCCGACAGGTGATTGCGTTGGAATCGCAAACGGTGTCGCAAGGGAGTCGACCGTGGAACCAATCTGGGCCGTCGGCCTGATGACCGGCACCGTGCTTGACGGCAATATCGACGTGGCGCTGATCAAGACCGATGGCGAGCGGATCGCCGATTTCGGCACCTATACGCTGGCCCCCTACCCCGCAGCGATCCGTGCCTTGCTGGAGGAGACGCTGCGTCAGGCCCGGGTGTGGAATTTCGACGGGCCGGAGCCGGCGATCTTTGCCGAAGCCGAGGAGGCGCTGACGCGGGCGCAGTCGGCGGCGGTGAAGGACCTTGTCGAAAGCTACGGCCTGACCATGGGCGATATCGGCGTGGTCGGCTTTCACGGCCAAACCGTGCTGCATCGTGCCCCGCAACCCGGGCGGCGCGGCGATACGCGCCAGTTGGGCGATGGCGCGCTGATGCATTCCATTTTGGGCGCCAAGGTCGCCTATGATTTCCGCTCGGACGATGTGCGCGCCGGCGGCCAGGGCGCACCACTGGCGGCTGCCTACCACGCGGCGCTTTTGAGGGAAGCCGACGCCAGCGGGGACACCGCTGTGCTCAATCTCGGCGGTGTCGGCAACGTCACTTGGTGGGACGGCAAGGACAACATCGTCGCCTTCGACACTGGCCCGGCCAACGCGCCGCTCAACGATTTCATCAAGGCAAACGGCCTCGGCGAGATGGACCGCGACGGCGCACTGGGCGCGGCCGGCACCGTCGATGAAGTGCGGCTGGCCAAATTGCTCCAGCATCCGTATCTGACCAAGCCCTATCCGAAATCGCTCGACCGTTTCGACTTCGGCGCCGCCATGGCCGACGGCCTCGGCGCAGAGGATGGGGCGGCGACGCTGACGGCCTTCACCGTCTCGGCCGTCGGCAAGGCGCTCGATTTGTTGCCGCGCCGGCCGAAGCGCCTGGCGGTCAGTGGCGGCGGCCGCCGCAACCCGACGATGATGGCGATGCTGGCGAGGCGCGCCAACGTCGAGGTGGTGCAGGCCGAGACACTGGGCTGGAAAGGCGATGCGGTGGAGGCCGAATGCTTTGCCTTCCTTGCCGTGCGCGTGATGCGCGGCCTGCCGATCAGCTTTCCCAGCACCACCGGCGTGCCGCGGCCGATGCAAGGCGGGCGGCTGGCAGGTTAGAGCTTCTTCTGCAGGAAGATGCGGCTGCGGCCGATGGGAAAGTCAGGCAGCTCGCCGAAACGCCGGTAGCCTTGCCGCTCATAGACTTTGGCCGCTGTCGGATTGAACGTGTCGATCCAGGCGTTCTGGCAGCCCCGGGCGACTGCTTCGCGCTCGGCAGCGTCCAGCATGTCGCCGGCCATATGCCGGCCGCGCAGGCGTTCGTCGACCCACAGCCATTGCACATAGAGCCAGCCCCAGGCGGTGTATCCCGAAATGCCGGCGACGACAGCGCCGTGCTCGTCACGAACGAAGACCGCGATCGGCTTGCGGCCGGAGGGGCCGACATCGCCGTCATTGAACGCCGTCAGCCGCTCGGCCAGGAAGGCGAGGTCGTCTGACGAGGGGTCGGCAGTGGTTTCAAGCGTCGTCTTCATCCGGGCGGGGCTCGCATGGCAAGCCAAGCTCTAGCGAAGGACGGGATGAGGACGCAAGCTTTACGGCTTGATGGGCGGAGGCGACCGCCATGACCCCGCTGCTGCCGCAACCAGCATCAGCACGGCGGCGACGATCGCGCAGATGGCAAAGCCGAACGATGAATAAAGCGGCCCGAAGCTGGTGGTGCCGATGAAGACGGCGAGGTAGGTGACCGAACTGTTCAGGCCCATGATGGTGCCACGGCGCGACGGATCGAGCGCGGTAAGGCGCATCACCAGCACGTTCAGGCCGAAATGATTGGCAAGGCCCCATATGGCGATCATAGCCAGGATCAGCACGAAATTGCTGCTTGCGAGCGCGATGGCGACATAGACGACGGCGACCAGCAGATAGGCGAAGGGCATGACGCGCCGCGCGCCGATGCGGTCGATGACGCCGTCGAGGAAGGCCGCGGCGCCGAAGCCGGCGCCATAGGCGAGCGCGGCCAGCGCATTGGCGCTGACGGGCTCGCCCAGATCCTGGTGCAGATGATCGCCGAGATAGCCGTAGACGCCGTAAAAAGCGGTCATGAAGGCGGTGCAGGCGATGAGCAGCGGCACGATCCCCGGAATGGCCAGCGCAACGAACGGCGACGGCGCCGGGCCGCTCTTCCTGACGTCGCTGAGCGAGGTCATCGACAAGGCAGCAAGCGCAATGGCGGAAAGCACCGCGACGGCGGCGAAGACGGCGCGCCAGTGCACGAGATCGGCAAGCACGGCCGACAGCGACACGCCGGCCACCATGGAGACCGTCCAGCCGGTCAGCACGACGCCGATCGTGCCGCTTTCGCGGCCGGGCGGCGCAATTGCCGCTGCACTGGCATAGATGGCCGGCATGGCGACGCCGGCGGCGATGCCGGCGACGGCCTGGGCCGCGACCAGCATGATCACCGTCGGCGCCAGCGCGCTGGCGAGAAGCCCGACCGCCAGCAACAGCAGAGCGCCCTGCAGCATGCGGCGGGCGCCGACGCCGTCGATATAGCGGGCGAGGAACAACGCGCTGGCCGAAGTGCCGAGGCCGAAGGCGGCCGACGCGGCCATCACCGCCGGCACGCTGGTGCCGAAGGATGCGGCGACTGCCGGAGCAATTGGACCCAGGACCAGCGAGTTCGAGCCGATGACGGCGATGCAGCCGGTCAGGAGATAGGCCAGCGCCGGGATCGGCTGATGGAGCGTTGCAGCTTGATGCGCGTTCGTCATCGGGTCATAATGGCCGAACTGAATTCCGCGACAACAAGGAATTTCGATATGGACGAAGAAACAGATGGGGTTCTGCAGAACAAGGTAGCTCCCCGAGAGCTCGACGCAATCGACCGAAAAATATTAGGCGTGCTGGTCGAGGATGCGACGATCAGCTACGCCGAACTTGGCGAACGCGTCTGCCTGTCGCCGCCGGCGGCGCATGAGCGGGTCAAGCGCCTGCGGCGCAGCGGCGCCATCCGCGGCACGGCTGTGATCATCGACCCGAAGGCGGTGAAGAAGCCGCTGCTCACCTTCGTGCATATCGATACCAAGGGCTGGGGCAAGACACCGGAGCTGATGGCCGTCTCCCAATATCCTGAGGTCGAGGAAATCCATTCGGTGGCCGGCGACACCTGCATGCTTCTCAAGGTCCGCACCGAGGACACCAGGGCGCTCGAAGGCCTGCTGGCGCGTCTCTACGAAACGCCCGGCGTCACCTCGACGCGAAGCTATGTCGTGCTGTCGACCTATCTCGAGCGCCCGGTGCAGCCCGAGATCACGGCGCAATGGCCGACGCCCCGGCATATGGCCACGCCGCTGTACTGATCTGCGCTATCTTCGTCTTGCCGGGGCCACAACAATCCTTCACAAAAGGCACCCTATATTGATGCCAGGCATTGATTTGGGGTGACGAGAGGCGCGGCTTGGAATTCGAACTGAAAACCATCGAGGCGCTGGCCCCCGATCAGGCGTCGCTAAGCGCCGCCTCGAAGCTCACCAAGCGCTCGAACTGGCCGCGGCTGGAGAAGAACGAGCAGCAGGCGCTGATCTGGGGCGAATGCCAGGGCTCGGGATCCAACCCCTATCGCACCGTCGTCGACACCGGCGACCACGGCTACAAATGCACCTGCCCGTCGCGAAAATTTCCCTGCAAGCACACGCTGGCGCTGATGTGGATCGCCGCCACGGCGCCGGCCAGCTTCACATCAGCCGAAACAACGCCGGAATGGGTCAATGACTGGCTTGGCCGGCGCTGGAAGAGTGCGCCCCCGCCGGTCGACGCAAAGGCTGGCAGGGGCGCGTCTGGCAAGAGCATTGGCGAGGCCTCGCAGGCAGAGGAAAGCACCGTCGATGACGCCGCCGCGACGGAGCGCCGCGAGACGGCGCAGCGCAAGCGGGCGGAAGATACGCGCACCGCGGTGGCAGGCGCGCTGGACGAACTCGACCAGTGGATTGCCGACCAGCTGCGGCTCGGCCTTTCCGCCTTTGCCGACGCCAGCAGCGAGCGCTGCCGCCGCATTGCCGCCAGGCTGGTCGACATGAAAGCAACGGCGCTTGCGGGACGCATCGACGAAATCCCGGCCCGGCTAATGGCGCTGCGCAGCGAGGAACGGCCGGACGCGGCGATCCGCGAACTCGGCAAGCTGGTTTTGCTGGCCAAGGCCTGGCGCTCGGCGCCAGACGATCCCGAATTGAAGCGGCTGGTGTCGGCATCCGAAACCCGCGACCAGGTGCTGGCCAATCCCGATGCAAGACAGGTCGACAGCCAGTGGGAAGTCATCGGCGAGAAGATCGAGACCCGCCGCGACGGCCTTGTCAGCCATTCTACCTGGCTGCTCGACCTGAAAAGCCCGACGCCGCAATTTGCGCTGCTACTCGATTTCTTTCCGGCCTCGGCCGGCCGCCGCTCTGCCGCGTTCACACCTGGCGACCGGTTCGATGCAAGGCTGGTGTTCTATCCGTCACGCCAACGGCTGCGGGCGCTGGTAGCGGAGCGCAAGGGCGATGTCGTGTCGGGCGCCTGGCCGGATTTCGGCCTCGGCATTGTCAAGGATCCGCTGGCGGCGCATGCGGCGCACCAGGACGCAGCACCCTGGTCGACCGATAGCCCGCTGATGCTGCCTGCCGGCGCGATCCTGCTCGATGAGCGCGGCACCGCCTGGTGGCAAGCGGCGCACGACCCGCAAGGGATCGCCCTGCCTGTCGCCGGAACCGTCGATCAAACCGTGCTCGGTCTCGACCTTTCGGCAACGGCAGCCCTGTGGAACGGCGCGCGGCTCGATCTGCTCGCCGCGCAAAGCGGCTTCGGGAGGCTCGATCTGTCATGAACGAGCTCGAGCAAACCGGCCTGGCGACGATGCGCGACTGCTGGATCACCGGCGGAACTGCGTTCGATCTGGCGCCAGCCGCGTGGAAGGAAATCGCCGGCGGCGCAAGCCCGGACGAACGGGAGCGGCTGTTGCTGGCCATCGCCGCGCAGGCGCTCGATGTGGGCTTAAGGCCAGCCGCGCCGAAGTCGCTGAAGCGGCGCCCGCCGCTGCCGAGGCTTGGCCTGCCGCTGCTGCCGGAGCGGTTGCGGCCGCTGTTGCGGGCTGCCTTGAAGAACACCGTCGATGCGCGGCGCAAGGCGCGCGTGGCGACGCTCGTCGCCGGCCGTGGCTACGTGCTGCATCCGATGGACTGGATGCCGTCGGCATCAGACCAGAACAGCCCTGACATCTATGCGCCGTGGATCGACTGGCAGGCCAGCGTCGAGGGGCTGAAGATTGCGCCGCAGGAGCAACTGACGGTGCAGAACTGGGATGACTTTTACCCCGCCGCGCGCCGTATCGCGTTGACCGAGATGCGCCGTCGCGATCCGGCCACGGCCCGCAGCCTGATGGAAGCGAAGGCGCCCGGCGAGCCGGCGGAAGTCCGGCTGGCACTGATCGAACTCATGCATTTCGGCCTGACGCCTGAGGACGCGCCGTTCCTGAAAAGCCTGGCCACTGACCGCTCCGGCAAGGTGCAGGAACTGGCGAGCCGGCTGCTGGCGAGGTTGGGCGAGCACGGTCGTGTTGGTGGCGGTGCCGACGATCCCGTTGCCGAACTTGCCGCCTTCATCGCAGAAGGCAAATCCGGCTTTATCCGCCGCCGCACCACCTACACGCCGGCAAAGCTCAAATCGCCGGCGCAGGAAAAGCGCCGCGCCGAACTGTTCGAGACCTGCAATCTGGTCGACCTTGCTTCCCGATTTGGGGTCAGCGAACCCGATTTCATTGCAGCCTGGCAGTTCGGTGCCGACAACAATGCGGACATCCAGATCTCACGAATGGTCGCAGCGTCGGGCAGCGACGCTGCAGTAACGCAGATGGCCGACACGCTGATCGCCGAGGGTGGCAAGCCGGCACTGTTCGTGCTGCACCTGACACCGCGCCTGGATAGCCGCAGGAAGCGTGTCCTGGTCAGACTGATCCTGAAAGATACGCCGCAGTATGTTAGCACGCTCACCCTTGCCGAGGGCTTCGAAGCCAACTGGCTGGATTGGCCCGACCTGACGAACGGCCAGAGCTTGGCGGTGTTGCGTTCGGCTGTCGCCGGCAATGATGACGCGATGAAGCGAACCGTCGACGACCTGTTGGAAACTTTGGGCTTTCTGGCCACTGCGGCGACAGCGGAAAAATTGATCGAGCATGTCGTTGCGGCCGGCATGCCGCCGGCGGCAGCCTCGCTCGCTTTCCTGCGCCTCAACGCGGCCCTGACGGGAACCAACCCATGACAATCCGGAGAACAGCACCATGAACGCAGCCATCCGCCTCCCCGTCGAGCAGGCCTATGCCGCTGAACTGCAGGCGCTGGCGCGCAATGACGACAAGCAAAAACCTGCGGGATGGAGCCTGTCGCCAAAGGCCGTTCTGACCTACCTGCTCGGCGGCAAGGCAAGCGACGGCACCGTGATATCGCCAAAATATGTCGGCCGCCGCCGGCTGATGGAAACGGCGGTGGCGACACTCGCCACGGACCGCGCGCTGCTGCTGCTCGGTGTTCCCGGCACCGCAAAATCCTGGGTGTCGGAACATCTCGCCGCCGCCATCATGGGCAATTCCACGCTGATCGTGCAGTGCACGGCCGGTACCGACGAGAACCAGGTCCGCTACGGCTGGAACTATGCGCAGCTTTTGGCCAAAGGGCCGAGCCAGGAGGCGCTGGTGCCGACGCCGCTCTACCGCGCCATGGAGAGCGGCAAGCTATGCCGCCTGGAAGAGTTGACGCGCATGGGCTCCGATGTACAGGATACGCTGATCACCGTGCTGTCGGAAAAGATGATGCCGATCCCGGAACTCAACACGTCGCTCTATGCCCAGCGCGGCTTCAACATCATCGCCACCGCAAACAACCGCGACAAGGGCGTCAACGAGCTGTCCTCGGCGCTGAAACGCCGCTTCAATGTGGTGGTGCTGCCGCTGCCCGAGGACATGGCGGAAGAGGTGGCGATCGTCTCCAAGCGGGTCGACGAGATGGCCGGCGGGCTCGACCTGCCGGTGCCGAAAAATGTCGGCGAGGAGATCGCTCGAGTGTTGACCATTTTCCGCGAGCTGCGCTCGGGCGCAACCGCCGACGGCAAGGTGACGCTGAAGACGCCTTCGGGTTCGCTCTCGACCGCCGAGGCGATCGCCACCATGGTCGGCGGCCTCAGCCAGGCGGCGTGGTTCGACAGCGGCAAGCTCGGCGCCGAAGGCCTCGCCGCCAGCCTTGTCGGCGCCATCGTCAAGGACCCGGTGCAGGACAAGGTGGTGCTGGAGGAATATCTCGAAACGGTGCTCAAGAAGCGGCCGGACTATGCCGGCTATTACGCGGCGCTGAACGCAGCGATCTGAGGTCATGAGCGACGTCGCCTATTTCGGCATCCGCCATCACGGGCCGGGCTCCGCCGACAGCCTGGTGCAGGCGCTGCGGGACTTGCAGCCGGTCGCGGTGCTGATCGAAGGGCCGAGCGACGCGTCCGCCCTGCTGCCATTGCTGGCGCGCCCGCAGATGCAGCCGCCGGTGGCGCTGCTCTGCTACCCCGAGGACGATCCGGCCGCGACAAGTTTCTGGCCGTTCGCCGAGTTCTCGCCGGAATACCAGGCGGCGGTGTGGGCGGTGGCGAACAAGGCGGCATTGCGGTTCATCGACCTGCCGTCATCGGCACGGTTCGCGGCACCGGCAACCGACGACCCCGACAAAACGGCTGACGCCGACAAGCCCGAACCCAAGGACGAAACCGGTGAGGATGGCGAGCCCGCATCGCATCGCGACCCGATCGGCACGCTGGCTGCGGCCGCCGGCTATGAAGATGGCGAAAGCTGGTGGGCCGACATTATCGAGCAGAATCCGCAGCCGGGTCCAATCTTCGCTGCCATCACCGATGCGATGACGACGCTGCGCGACGGCGAAGGTGCGATCGCGCCGTTCGAGGCCAAGCGTGAAGCGCATATGCGATTGGAAATCGCCGCCGCGCGCAAGGAATTCGCCGGACCGATCGCCGTCGTCTGCGGCGCATGGCATGTGCCGGCCCTGCAGGCCGCGCACACGCAGAAGAACGACCAGGCGCTGATCAAGGGAATTGCCCGGCGCAAAAGCATCATGACATGGGCGCCATGGACCGGGCCGCGTCTTGCGCTGGGCTATGGTTATGGCGCTGGCGTCGTCGCGCCCGGCTGGTGCAAGCATCTGTGGCGCACACGAGGGCGGCGCGACGCCGCGACGCTGTGGCTGGCGACGATCGCGGCGGTGCTGCGGGCGAAGGGCCATCTGGTGTCGACCGCGTCGCTGATCGAGGCCGAGCGGCTTGCGCGCACACTGGCTGCCATTCGCGAGCGGCCGAAGCCCGGCTTCGAGGAATTGCGCGATGCCGCGATCGCGGCGCTGTTCAACGGCGAAGCGGTGCTGTGGGCGCTGGTCGAGGCCGAGCTGCTTTTGGGCGCGGATGTCGGCGAGATTCCGCCCGACACGCCGCTGGCGCCGCTGATCGAGGACCTGCAGCGCAACCAGAAGGCGGCGCGGCTGAAGCCGGAGGCGCTGGAACGCGAGCTGTCGGTCGATCTGCGCAGCGAAAGCGGACTGTTTCGTTCGACATTGCTGCACCGGCTGAACGTGCTTGGCGTGCAATGGGGCAGGCTGGCCGACGCCGGCCGCAGCCGCGGCACCTTTCGCGAAAAATGGGCGCTGGCCTGGGAGCCGGAATATGCCGTGCGCCTGGTCGAGAACCTGATCTACGGCCCGACTATCGAAAAGGCCGCCAATGGCCGCCTGATCCAGATGCTCGGTGCGGCCGCGAGCCTCGACACGCTTGCCGCCCTTGTCCAGAGCGCCATTACCGCGGATCTGTCGGAGGCCGCGAGCGCCGGCCTTGTAGCGTTGGAGGCGCGCGCAGCGCACAGCAGCGAATGCCTGGAGATGCTGGCCTCGGTGCCGCCGCTTGCCGACATCATCCGTTACGGCGAGGCGCGCAAGACCGAAACTAACCGGCTGTCCGGTTTGTTGGAACGGTTGATCGTCGAAGGCGCGATCGCGCTGCCCTATGCGGTGCGCGACCTGGACGAGCAGGCCGCCACCACGCTGGTCGGTGCTGTGCGCAAGGCCGACACGGCCATCCGGCTGGTCGAGCCCGGCGAAGGCGTGCTCGATGCATGGCGCAACGGCCTGACCGGCGTGCTGGAAGGTCCGGGCTCGACGGCGCTGCTCGCCGGCTGCGCCGCGCATCTGCTCTATGAAGCCGGCCAACTGTCGGCAGAGGACGCCGCCGGGCTGCTCGGACGCAGGCTGTCGCCGGGGACGCCGGTCGCCCAGGCAGCGGGGTTCTTCGAAGGTTTCTTCAGCACTGCCGGCCAGCGGCTGATCTACGACGAGGGCCTGCGCGGCGCCGTCGATGGGTGGCTGAAATCGCTCGACGAGGACGCTTTCATCGCGCATCTGCCATTGCTGCGCCGCGTCTTCTCCAATCTGGACTCGATGGAGCGGCGGCGGTTGATCGAGGCCGTGCTCGGCCGCACCGCAAGGTTGCCGGCCGGCCTGACGCCGGCGCCGGATGGCGGCGAGGGCTGGCGCCGTCACCTGGAGCGGCTTGGGCCATTGCTGGCGGGCGGAGTGTGACAATGGATGACGAAGCCGAAGTGCCCGAACCCGGCCCAGCATCCTCCGATAGCGGGCGCGAGCGCCGCTGGCGGCTGGCGATCGGCGCCGATGACGAGGCTTCCTCCGCCCTTTCCAGTGATGACAAAAAACTGTCTTCGGCGCTCGATGCGCTTTACGGCGACGGCGCCAATGCCGATGCCGACCCGCGCAAGCGGCGCGGCGGGCTCGGCCGCTCGGCGCCACGCGTGGCGCAATGGATGGGCGATATCCGCTCCTTCTTTCCCGCCCAGGTGGTCCAGATCGTCCAGAAGGATGCCTTTGAGCGGCTGAACCTGAAGCAGATGCTGATGGAGCCGGAATTCCTCAAGGCGATCGAGGCCGACGTCAACCTCGTCGCCGACCTGATCTCGCTGCGTTCGGTGATGCCGGCCAAGACCAAGGACATCGCCCGCACCATCATCGCCGACATCGTTGCCAAGCTGATGCAGCGGCTGGAGCAGAAGACCGCCGAGGCGATCCGTGGCGCGCTCGACAAGTCGCGACGCACCAACCGGCCGCGCCAACGCGACATCGACTGGCCGCGCACCATCTCGGCCAATCTTCGCCACTACCAGCCTGAGCACAAAACCGTCGTGCCGGAAAAACTGGTCGGCTTCATGCGCAAGCAACGCCGGCTGGTCGATCTCGACGAAGTGGTGCTGTGCGTCGACCAGTCCGGCTCGATGGCGAGCTCGGTGATCTACGCCTCGATTTTCGCCGCGGTGATGGCGTCGCTGCCGGTCGTGCGCACCAAGCTGGTCTGTTTCGACACGGCCATCGTCGACCTGACCGAAGAGCTCAGCGACCCGGTCGAGGTGCTGTTTGGCGTGCAGCTCGGCGGCGGCACCGACATCAACCAGGCGGTCGCCTATTGCGCCGACCGCATCGAGCGGCCGACCAAATCCCACTTCGTGCTGATCACCGACCTCTATGAGGGCGGCAACGGCCAGGACTTGCTGCGGCGGCTTGCGGCGCTGGTCCGGTCCGGCGTCAATGTCATCGTGCTGCTGGCGCTGACCGATCAGGGCCGGCCGGGCTATGATCCGGCGATGTCGGCTTCGGTCGCGGCACTTGGCATACCGGTCTTCGCCTGCACGCCGGACCTGTTTCCCGACATGATGGCGGCGGCGTTGCGGCGCGAGGATATCGGCGCCTGGGCAGCCGGCGCCGACATCAAGCTGATCCGCGCCGAGACGGAGCCGAGCAGTCAGGCCTGACTATTCGAACGAATAGGCAAACCCGTCAGTGGAAGCGCTGACGGTCACCTTGGTCATCTTCTCGCCGTCGAGCGACCGGTTCAGCACGCCGCGGCTGAGTTCCGGCAACAGCGTGTTGGTGAGGATGGCGTCGATCATGCGGCCACCGGACTCGATTTCGGTGCAGCGCGCCTTGACCAGCGCCATGACGCCGTCGCCGATCACCAGTTCGGCGTCGTGGCTGGCGCGCAGCCGCCGCGCGATCTTGCCGAACTGATGGCGGGTGATGGCCTCGATCATCGAATCCGAGAGCGGATAGTAAGGGATGGTCACGACGCGGCCGAGGAAGGCCGCTGGAAACACCTTCAGCAGTGGAGCGCGCAGTGCAGCATCGAGGCCGTCGAGCCCTGCCCTCACCGTGCCGTTGCCGGTCCGCTCCATGATGACTTCGGAGCCGACATTGGACGTCAGCAGGATCAGCGTGTTCTTGAAGTCGATGCGCCTTCCCTCGCTGTCATCCATCATGCCCTTGTCGAAGACCTGGAAAAAGATCTCGTGGACGTCGGGATGCGCCTTCTCGACCTCGTCGAGCAGGATCACCGAATAGGGTTTTCGGCGCACGGCCTCGGTGAGAATGCCACCCTTGCCGTAGCCGACATAGCCGGGCGGTGCGCCCTTGAGCGTCGAGACGGTGTGCGCCTCCTGGAATTCGGACATGTTGATCGAGATCAGGTTCTGTTCGCCGCCATAGAGCGTCTCGGCCAACGCCAGGGCCGTCTCGGTCTTGCCGACTCCCGAGGGGCCGCAGAGCAGGAACACGCCGACCGGCTTTTCCGGCGCTCCGAGCCCGGCGCGGCTGGTCTGCACGCGCTTGGCAATCATCTCCATGGCGTGATCCTGGCCGACGACACGTTCGGACAGCGTGGTGGCCAGCTTGAGCGCCTTTTCGGTCTGGCTGGACAGCATCCGTCCCGTCGGGATGCCGGTCCAGTCCTGGACCACGGCAGCTACCGCATTGCGGTCGACCGACGGCAGGATCAGCGGCGTCTCGCCTTGCGCGGTGGCAAGCTCGGCCATGAGTTCACGCAGCCGCGCCAGATCGGCGACAGGATCTGACGGCGCAGCCTCGGCAGCCGGCGCTTCGGTCTCGGACGCTTCGGCCTTGGGCGTCTCGGCCTTGGGCACCTTGGTCTTTTCTTCGTCCGGCGCTGCCGGTTCGGCATCGGCCTCAGCTGTCGCCACCGCATCGAGCGGGACGCCGTCGCCGCGCAGCCGCGCGCGCAGTTCGAGGATCTCGGCAACCAGCGCCTTTTCGCGCTCCCAGCGCTCCTCGGCGGCGGCGAGCATGGTCCCCGTCTCAGTGAGCCCGGCCTCGACCCGCGCCTGCCGGTCAGTTACTTCGATGCCGATCGCTGCCTCGCGGCCGATGATGCCGCTTTCGACCTCGAGCGCCTGGCGGCGCCGCAAAATGTCCTCGACCTCGGCCGGCGTCGCATGCTGCGAGATCGCCACCCTGGCGCAAGCGGTGTCGAGCAGGCTGACCGCCTTGTCGGGCAATTGCCGCGCCGGGATGTAACGATGCGACAGGCCGACCGCCGCCTCGATCGCCTCGTCCAGGATCTGCACTTCGTGATGCTGTTCGAGCACGCCGGCTACACCGCGCAGCATGAGCACAGCGACCGCTTCCGACGGCTCATCGATCTTGACCACCTGGAAACGGCGGGTCAGCGCCGGGTCCTTTTCGATGTGCTGCTTGTACTCGGCCCAGGTGGTTGCGGCGATGGTGCGCAATTCGCCGCGCGCCAGCGCCGGCTTCAAGAGATTGGCGGCATCGCCGGTTCCGGCGGCACCACCGGCGCCGATCAGCGTGTGCGCCTCGTCGATGAACAGGATGACCGGCGTCTCGGATGACTGAACTTCGTCGATCACCGCCTTCAGGCGCTTCTCGAACTCGCCCTTGACGCTGGCGCCGGCCTGCATCAGGCCAACGTCGAGCATACGCACGCTGATGCCCTGCAGGGGCGGCGGCACGTCGCCCTGGGCGATGCGCAGGGCAAACCCCTCGACCACCGCGGTCTTGCCGACACCGGCCTCGCCGGTCAGGATCGGGTTGTTCTGCCGGCGCCGCATCAGGATATCGATGATCTGCCGGATCTCCGGGTCTCGGCCGACGACCGGGTCGATCTTGCCGTCATGGGCGCGCTGGGTGAGGTCTGTGGCGTATTTGGCCAGCGCGGAGTCCCCGCCCGGAGCTCGCCGCGGCGCCTCCGCGGTGGGAGCCACTGCTGCCGTGGCGCCGGCTTCGAGCGAACCGTCCACCACCTCGGCAAAGCGGGCGATGACCCCGTCGGCGTCGATCTTGTCGAATTCGCCGCTGATCTTCGCCACCAGGCCTTCCAGCACCGGCGTCTTCAGGCAGGCGAGCACGACATGGGCGCTGCGGACCTCCTCCATGCCGAATTCCAGCGTCGCCAGGTTCCAGGCCTCCTGGATGGCGTGAAAGATGTGGTCGGAAAATTCCTCGATCGAGGTGGCGCCGTAGGGCAGCTTGTCGACGGCGCGGGTCATTTCGCTGGTAAGCCGGCTGGCATCGACGCCGGCATCGGCAATGATCATCTGCACATCCGAACGCTCGGACAGCACCAGTTGTTCTATGAAATGGACGAGTTCGACGTAAGGATTGCCGCGCAGCTTGGCGCTGTCGGCGGCGGCCTTGAAGGCGCGCAGGCAGACCGGATTGAGCTTGCCAACCAGTTCCTTGCGTTTGAACCCCTGCGACGACCGGCGCTGTTCCATCGAACGTGCTCCTGCAATCTGCCCGTCGACAGCCTGCCACATAAGCAGCCGCTTGACAAAGCGCTTGATGCAGCCGGCCTTTTCCCTTTGTGGAGAGTCCCGCGCCGCCAAATGCAGACAACCACGATTTTTTCTAATCCTATGCGATGCGCTTCACATACGAGGTTGGCCAAGCACGCCATGAATTGCGCCATCCGAGACGCAGTTGCACCGACATTCATTAGCGCTCGTTAACTTTTGAGCGGATGGCGAATTGTGGGAATATGCAACCGTGTGCTAACGTTGGGTCACGTACGGTTTTAGAGCCGGTCGCCGGGGGTATCTGTGATCGATCTCGCACTCTGGCTTGCTCCGCTGGACGGTGAAAATCCGTCAGGCGAAGACTTGCGCAACGATCCGGCTTTTCATGAGCTGGAGCGGGTCACGGAGCCGCAGGTCAAGGTCGTCCATGACGGGCGCAACAAGCCAGCCGCGCAATCGACCATTCCGGTCGACTGGCCTGCCGTGCTCGGCAAGGCCGAGGAGTTGCGTTCGCATGGCCGCGACCTGCGCCTGCTCGTCATTGTCGCCCGGGCGCTGGCCAATGAAGAGGGATTGGCCGGACTGGCACAGGGCCTGACCCTGATTGCAAGGACCTTCGAGACGCATTGGGAGACGATGCACCCGGCGCTGCGGGCCAGCCCCCAACCACGCGAGGCCGCCTTGCGCCGCCTCAACGCGCTGGCCGACCTGCAGAACGGCCAGGAAGGCCTGCTGGCGAACCTCAGGCAGATGGTCTTCTTCGCGCCGCGTCCCATCGGGCCGATCAGCGGACGCGATCTCGAACAGGGTGCGCTCGACGATCGCGTCATGCTTCAGGAAGCGGCGTCGGGATTGAATGCCACGGAGAAGGCAGCACTGGTCAGCGCGCACGGACAGCTCCTGAACCGGGTGGGCAGCGGTTGTGCCGCCCATCAGGACCAGGCCGGTGAACAGATGACGGCGCTCATCGCCGGGGCGCACGCAGCGATCGAGGCGCTCGACGCGGTCGATGCGGCGCTGAATGCCCGCCTTGACAGCAACGGGGCCGCCGTCCCGGACCTGAAACGATTTTTGCAGCGCGTGCTGACGACGCTGGAACGCAATACGGCGGTCGAGACCACGGAAGAGGCAGCGACGAAGGGGGCGGCCAGCCCGGCTGCTCCCCCGGCAAGCCCGGCCGCGCCGGTCAGAAACGGTCATGGAGCCGAGACGATGGCAAGCTACGCGGAGACCGGTGCGGGGCTCCCGGACAGGATTTCCTCGCGCGACGATGTGGTGAAGTGCCTCGACCTTGTGGTCGCGTTCTACGACCGCACCGAGCCGTCGAGCCCGATCCCGCATCTCGCCCGCCGGGTGCGCAGGATGGTGCACATGGATTTCGTTGAACTGATGGAAGACCTCGCCCCGTCGGGGCTCAAGGAATTCCGGCTGCTCGCCGGCGTTCCCGACGCCAAGAAGACTGCCCAGAAGGATGAAAGGTAGCAACACATGCCAGCCGAAAGCAAAGCGAAGGTCATCGAGCGAAATCGCGCCCCGCGCGTGCAGATCGCCTACGATGTCGAAACCTACGGCAGCCCGACGACGATCGAACTGCCGTTCGTCATGGGCGTGATGGCCGACCTGTCGGGCGCATCGCAGACCAGGGAAGCGTCCAAGACGGTGCTCGACCGTTCCTTTGTCGAGACCGATGCCAACCGCTTCCCCAAATTCATGGAAGCGCTGGGACCCAGGGTCAAGGCGCGGGTGAAGAACACGCTGCCGCAGGCCGAGGGACAGGAGCGCGACGAAGAACTGGCGCTCGACCTGACCTTCACCAAGATGGGCGATTTCGCCCCCGACAAGATCGCCGAACAGGTCCCGCAACTGGCCGAAATCCTCAAGATGCGGCGCCAGCTCGAGGAGCTGCTCGGCTTCATGGACGGCCGCGTCGATGCCGAAAAGCGCATCGCCCAATTGCTGAACAACCAGCCGCTGCTTGGCCAGATCGCCGCCCAGGCGCTGTCCGACGACAAGGGTGAGGAATAGATCATGGCCGAACAGCAAAAGACCGCAGCATCCGTCGCCGAGGCCGAGGCCGTCGATCTCGGCGAATTCAGCCAGCTCTTGGAGAAGGACTTCAAGGTCAAGAAGGACGACAGCGAGAAGCTGCAGCAGCTGGTTCGCAACCTGGCTCTGGCGGCGCAGTCGCGCTCCGAGACGACGACGATTTCGTCCAACTCGATCAAGTCGATCAAGTCGTTGATCGCCGGCATCGACAAGATGCTGACGACCCAGGTCAACGAAATCCTGCACGCGCCGGAAGTGCGGCAGATGGAAGGCACCTGGCGCGGCCTCTGGTACCTCATCAACAACACCGAGACGGATCAGAAGCTGAAGATCCGGGTGATGAACATTTCCAAGGAGCAGCTGGCCGATACGCTCGAAGACTATGAAGGCCAGATGTGGGACCAGAGCCCGATCTTCAAGAAGGTCTACACCGACGAGTATTCGATGCTCGGCGGCGAACCGATCGGCTGCGTCATCGGCGCCTACGAGTTCTCCAACCACCCGCGCGACGTCGGCCTGTTGCGCAACATCTCCGGCATCTGCGCCTCGGCGCACACGCCGTTCATCGCCGCCGCATCGCCACGGCTGTTCCGCATGGACAGCTGGCAGGAACTGCCCAACCCGCAGGACCTGCAGCAGATCGTCTCCAACCCGGCCTACGCCTCGTGGCAATCGCTGCGCGAGAGCGAGGATGCGCGCTATATCGGGCTGACCATGCCGCGCGTGCTGGCGCGGCTGCCCTACGGCTCGGAGACAGTCCCGGTCAAGGGCTTCTCCTTCGAGGAGGAAGTGCAGGGCGATCACAACAAATATGTCTGGATGAACGCTGCCTTCCCGATGGGCGTCAACATCAACCGCAGCCACAAGCTCTATGGCTGGGGCACCCAGATCCGCGGCGTCGAAAATGGCGGCACTGTGCTTAACCTGCCGGTGCACTCCTTCCCGACCGATGACGGCTCGATCGCGATGAAATGCCCGACGGAAGTCGCCATCGACGACCGGCGCGAGGCGGAACTGGCCAAGCTCGGGCTGATGCCGATCCTGCACCGCAAGAACACCGATCTCGCGGCCTTTATCGGCGCCCATTCGCTGCAGGATGACGAGACGCGGGCGGGCCGCCTGGTCGACCCCGACGCCCAGTCCAACGAGCGGCTCTCCGCCAACCTGCCCTATCTGTTCCCGGTCTCGCGCTTCGCCCACTACCTCAAGGCGATTGCGCGCGACAAGGTCGGCTCGTTCAAGGAACGCACCGACATGCAGATCTGGTTGACCGAATGGATCAACCGGTACGTGCTGGCCAACCCGGCCTTCGCCGACGACAAGGCGCGCGCCAAGCGTCCGCTTGCCGCCGCCGAGGTGCAGGTCGACAGCGTGGAGGGCCGGCCGGGCTACTACAACGCCCGCTTCTATCTGCGCCCGCACTACCAGCTGGAGGGCATCAACGCCTCGCTCAGGCTGGTGTCGGAATTGCCGTCCGTTAAGACCTGATTGCAGCAACCAAACCTTTGTTTGAAAGCGGTGGAGAACGAAAATGCCCACAATGAAGATCGACGGTTTTCTGAAAGTTCCGGATATCAAGGGGCCCAGCACGCGCGACGGCCATGACGACGAGATCGAAATCCATGGCGTCGATTACAAGATGGTCGCGCCCTACGACCCCAATTCCCTCTCGCGCCGAGGCCGCGTGTCGATGGGCATGATCAAGTTCACCAAGCACTACGACAAGGCCTCACCCTATCTGGCCAAGGCCCTGTTCGAAAACAAGGCGCTGGACGAGGTCAAATTCTCCGCTCGGCGGACCATCGACGGCGAGAGCAAGGACTATCTGGTCGTTACCCTGACCGACGCCTCGATCATGGAATACGACATGTCGCAGGCCGATGATGAAGCCGACCTGATCCAGGAGGAAGTCTCCTTCGCCTACAAGAAGATCAAGTTCGTCTATGACGACAATGACGAAGCCGAAATGGATGTCTATGTCGGCAAGTGAGGGGCGAGCAAAGCGCCCTGCCGCCGACAAGGTACAGGCGGGCGGTTCACGGGCCAAGCGCGAGGCGGTACAGCCTTCGCTGTGGGACCGCCTCGTCAACGACCTGCCGGGCCTGAGCTCGGAGATAGACGGGCTCAGGCAGGCTCTGCAGGAGGAGCTTGGCGCAGAGCGCCTGGACGAGCTGCTGGCAGACGGACCGAGGCGCATCGACGCCGATGACGCATTGAACCCCGATCAGAAGCGCCGGCTGCACCGGCTGGCGTTTCAGAACCGGCACCGTGGCGAGCTTGAAAGCCGAGGCATCGTGGTGTCGCCCGATGTGCTGCGCGAGGCCGTGCGGCGCGACATCGAGGCGCTGTTCAACACCGAGCGTTTCGAATCCGCGCCGCTGCTATCCGATCTCGAGGCCGAGCAGATGACCGACAGTCCGACATCGCTGGCCGACTTTCCGGAGGTGCGCCGCAGCGTTGTCAATTATGGCGTGCCGTCCTTCTCCGGCCGGTCGTCGCGCGACTTCGATCGCGATGTTCTGGCACGCGAGATCCGCGCCGTGCTCGCCGCATTCGAGCCGCGGCTGAAGGAGAGCGCGACGAAAGTCACGGTCAACCTCGGCGACAAGACCGGCCTGAAGATCGAGATCGACGCCGTGCTGATCATGACGCCGACGCCCGAGCGCATGCGCCTGCGCACGACGATCAATCTCGACAACGGACTGGCGCGCACCGAGTTCAGGGAAGCCTGAGAGATGGACAGGGTCTTCGTAGAATATTACGAGGAGGAACTGTCCCACATACGCGGGCTGGCGGCGGAGTTCGCCGACATGCATCCGGCGGTTGCCCGCAATTTGTCGCTGGATACGGTGCCGTGTCCCGACCCCTATGTCGAGCGGCTGCTCGACGGCGTCGCCTTCCTCGCCGCGCGCACGCGCCTGAAGGTGGATGCCGAGCGCTCGCGGTTTTCGCGCAGCATCCTCGACGTGCTTTATCCCGATCTAGTCACGCCGGTGCCGGCAACCGCCATGGTGGTGCTGAAGCCCGGCCAGCAGGTGCAGACAATGCTTGCCGGCCACGTCGTCAAGCGCGGCACGCGGCTGGTCTCCAGCCTGCAGGCTGGCCTGTCGACACGCTGCACCTTCACCACCGCGCAGGACATGACGCTGTTTCCGATCGCGATCAGTTCGGTCGGCTATTTCCAGGACCGCAGCGCGCTTGCCGCCGCCGGCATCGGCCCGATCGCCGGCAAGGCCGGCGAAGCGGCACTTCGCATCACGCTGGCGCGGACCGGCAAAGGCAAGCTCGACGAACTGGCGCTCGACCGGCTCGACTTCTATTTCGCCAACCGCACCAAGGCGCCGCTGATCTTCGACGCCATCTTCGGAGTCTGCTCTGGTGTCGGCGCTCGACCGGAAGGCAAGACCAATCCATTGTCGCCGCTACCGCCGCCGGAGATGGTCGGCATTGCCGATGCCGAGGCGCTGATGCCGCGCACGCGGCCGACCTTCGAAGGCTACCGCCTGCTGCGCGAATATTTCATGATGCCCGAGCGCTTCCATTATGGGCGCGTCACCGGCTTGCTGCCGGTCGTGCGCAAATGCCAGGCCGGGCTCGAAATCATCTTCCTGTTCCGGCGTCCGGTGCCCGAACTCGCCGATCTGACGCCGGCGGATTTCGATCTCTTCGCCACCCCGATCATCAATCTCTTCGAGCGCGAGTGCAACATCGTCGAGCTCGACCAGCGCAAGACGCGCCAGGTGCTGCATGCCGACCGCACGCGGGCGCGCGACTTTGAAATCTACCGGGTCATCCGCGTCGAGGACGCCGATGCCGAGGGGCCCGATGCCGAGATACCGGAGCTGTTCAGCCTCGGGCAAAACCGCGGCAGCGGCTGGGTCTATTCGACCGAGCGGCGGCCGCGCCGGCCAACCGAGGACGAGCGGCGCCAGGGGGTGACCCGCACCTCCTATGCCGGCGACGACGTCTTCCTGGCGATCTCGCGCCCGGTCCACAGCCAGGCCAACAGGCCGCTCAAGCGCGTCGATATCATGGCGCTTTGCACCAATCGCGACCTGGCCATCCTCGACGACACGCCGACCCTGACGCTGGAAGCCGGCGACCCTGTGGAGACGGTCCGGCTGCTCGGCGCATTGCGTTCGCCGCAGCCGGCGATCCCGGCAGCGCTGCCGACCGGCGCCGACGGCGAGTCGCGCGCCGACGACCTGGCCTGGCGACTGGTGTCACAGCTGGCGCTCAACTTCCTCAGCCTGGCCAAGGAAGGCCGCGGCGTCGATCCGCTGCACGCGCTGCTCGATCTCTATGCCGAGCGCGGCGACCCCGGGCTCGCCCGCAATGTGCGCTCGATCGTGCGCATCGACTCGCGCGCGGTGATCGAAAGGCTGGCGATCGAAGGGCCGATGTGCTTCGGCCGCGGCACGGAAGTGACGCTGCATGTCGACCAGTCGGTGCTGGCGGGACAGAGCACTCTGCTGCTGTCGGGCCTGCTGTCGCGGCTGTTTGCCCGCCATGCCGGCATTAACGGGTTCGTGCGCACGCGCACGCGGTTGCTCCAGAAACAGGAGGATGTGCCATGGCCGATGACGCCCGGCAATCGCTACCTGATCTAGAGCGAGCCGCAACCCTGTCCGAGAGTTTCGACTTTTTCGAACTGCTGCGCCGGCTCGAACGGCAAGGCGGCCTGTTCGGCCATTCCGGCCGGCCGGACCGCGAGCCGGCAAGGCTCGGCCAGAATGTGCGGCTGTCCTTCGCAGTGCAGGACGTGGTGGATTTCCGCGAGCCGACGGACAAGTCGCCGGCACGCGTCACGGTCAACAATCTCGGCCTGCTCGGACCCGAAGGGCCGATGCCACTGCATCTGACGCGCTGGGTGCTCGATCGCCTGTCGCAACGCTGGTATGCCGGCGCCGAGGCGCGGCAGATGAGCGACACGACCTTCGTCGATTTTGTCAATATCCTGCAGCACAGGATGATCGCGCTCTACTATCGGGCCTGGGCGGATGCGCATCCGGCTGTGCAGGTCGAACGCGGTGTCGGGGGCCGCGTCCGTTCCATGCTGGAAGCGATGGCCGGCATCGGGCTGCCGGGCACGCAGGATGCCGAACTCGATACAGTAAAACTTCGCCAGGCCGCCTCGCTCGCTGCCCAAGTCGACGGCCCCGAGCGACTGACGCTGTTCCTGGCCGAAGCCTTCAAAGTGCCGGTGGTGCTAAAGGAGTTCGTCGCGGCCTGGATGACCATCCCCAAGGCGCTGCAGACGCGGCTTGCCGGCAGCTATGCCACGCTCGGCCGCAGCGCCACCATCGGCCCGCGCAGCTTCAGCCGGCAGAGCCGCATCGAGCTGCGCATCGGCGCGCTCAGCTATATCGATTACAAGGCCTTCCTGCCGGGCGGTGAGCGGCTGAAGCTGTTGAAGCAGGCGGTGCGCGACCTGATCGGCGAGACCATCGATGTCGATCTCAGGATCGTGCTTGCGGCAAAGGCAGTGCCGCCGGCGAAGCTCGGCACCGTCCAGCTTGCCCGCACCACCTGGCTGGCGCGACCGGTCGAAAAGGGGGACGCCGACGACATGCGGTTGCGGACCATCGTCGGCTGGCGGGAAGAGGTGGCGGCATGAGCCTGCTTCTGACTCTCGAACAGGGACCACGCGCGCAAGTCACGCGGCAGGCGCGGCTGGACGAGGGCGAGCTGGTAATCGGCCGCAGCGCCGACGCCGACTGGCAGATCAACGATCCCGACATGTTCGTCTCGCGCGCCCACTGCAAGATCACCAGCAAGCAGGGCGGCTATTTCGTCACCGATACCTCCAGCAGTGGGTTGTTCATCGACGATGCCGCCAGCCCGCTCGGCGCGGGAAATACCGCGCGCCTGCAAAGCGGCATGCGACTGCGACTGGGCGACTATGTGGTGTGGGTCGATTTGCAGACGGCGAAGACCGAGGCGCCGGCCTCCAGGCCTTCAGCGCCTGCCAGTAAGCCGGCGGCGTCGCGGGCGCCGGTCAGCCTCGGCGGCGACGATTTCTTTTCGTCCACCACGGAAGAAGAGCCGGGACGGCCACGCCCTGCCAACCTGCCCGATCCATTCGAAAAGCCGGTGCCCGGCGCATTCGCGCGTGCGCGGTCCGATGAACGCAGCTCGCAGGCGTTCGACGATCCGTTCAGCCTCGACCCTGTGGCAACGCCGGTGGCCGAGACCGCCCCCGACAAGGGTGTTGGCAAGCCGCTGTTCGACGATCCCTTCGGCCTCGATTCCGCACCGCTGTCGAGAGAGCCGAGCAGATCCAGTTCCGAGCAGCCGCCGGCCTACGATGACGGGTTTGGTTTTGGCCCGGCCGAGTCCACCAGTCTCGACGCAGGCGCGACGGATGGCGGCGCAGTGGATGCGCCCTCGCCTGCCCCGGCGCCCTGGGATCTGCCGGTCCGCGCGGCCGAGGCATCGCCACAGCGGCCACCGCCAACCCCGCCTCCACCGCCACCACGTGCTCCTGTCCGGCAAGCTGCTGCGCGGCCGTCGACCGGACAGGCGGACGCGGAATTGCGCGCCGCTTTCCTGCGCGGCATGGGCATGGACGAGTCCGATTTTCCCGGCAGCGATCCGGTGGCCGACATGGAGAAGTTCGGCCGCGAATACCGGCTGATGATGGAAGGGTTGATGCAACTTTTGCGCAAGCGCGCCGAAGAGAAGGGCAACGCCCGCGTCGCCCAGACCGTGGTTGGCGCGTCCGAGGTCAACCCGCTCAAATTCCTGCCTTCGGTCGACGATGCTCTGGTGACCATGCTGGCCGAGCGCAGCCCCGGTTTCCTCGGCGCCGAAGCGGCGATCAAGGACGCGGTGCGCGATCTGGCGCAGCACCACGTTCGTGCCTGGCGCGGCGTGCAAGGCGCGCTCAAGCGCATGATCGACCGCTTCGATCCGGCGGCGATCGAGCAGGAACTGAAGTCGAGTTCGGCGATCGGCAATCTGCTGACCGGCGGGCGCGGCGCCAAGCTCTGGGAATTGTACCAGAAACGCCACCGTGAAATCGCTCACAGCGCCGAGACGCGTTTTCTGGGCGAGATCGGCGCTGATTTTCGTGATGCATATGAGGAGGACTGAGACATGATCGACAGACGCGAATTCATTCTGGCCATCGGGGCTACGGGACTGCTGACGGCTTGCCAGAGCGGCCCGCCTAAACCGTCCGTCATAACGGTCAATTTGGCCGGTGGGGCCGGCATGAACCCGGGACCGGGCGGCGGCGACAGGCCGGTAACGGTAATGGTCTTACGGCTGAAGAGCACCGGCGCCTTCAATTCGGCCGATTACTTCGCCCTGCAGGGCGGCGCCGGCGCGGCACTTGGCGGCGATCTCATCGGCTCCGATACGATATCGGTCGGACCCGGCAAGACCGCATCGAAGACCATCACGGTCGAACCGGAAGTGGCCGCACTCGGCTTCGTCGCGCTGATCAGGGAACCCACCGGACGCAACTGGCGCACGACCAAGTCGGTGTCGCCGGGATCGAAGTTCACCGTCAATGTGAAGCTCGGCAGCGGCGGCATTTCCGCCTAGCGGCGGCGGGTCCGCAAAGCCGCGCCAAGGTGATGAGCAGGAAGCAGAGAGTGCCGGCATGAGCGATGCAAACAGGGTGCTGTGGTCGGAGGGGCTTTTCCTTCGCACCCAGCATTTCCAGCAACAGGACCGCTTCTTCGAAGCGACGGTGCGCGGCGCCTTGCAGGCCGGGCATCTGCATACGTTCGGCTTTCGAACGCTGATGCTCGATCAGGCACAGCTCGATGCCGGCCAGATCTCGGTGCTCTCGGCACGCGGCATCTTTCCAGACGGGACGCCGTTCGCGATCCCCGAGACGATGGATGCGCCGCGGCCGCTGGCGGTGACGCCGGAGATGGGCGCTGGACCGGTGCTGATAGCGCTGCCGCTCGAACCGCCAGGCGGCGTCGGCTTCGACCCCGCTCACGCCGAGCCGTCCGGCGCGCGCTATCGCGGCCGGATCGTGTCGGTGCGCGACGCCGTGCATGGCGGCTCCGATCCCGAGGAAATCGAGATCGCACGGCCGCAGGCGCTGTTGCTGGCGCCGGGCACGGCCGTCGGCGGCTACACCGCGCTGCCGGTGGCCGAATTCAAGGGCGTGCGCGCCGATGGCGGCGTGGCCCTGGACGACACCTTCCTGCCGCCGACCTTGGTCATCGGCGCGGCGTCCTGGTACAGCCGGCTGCTGCAGGAAGTGGTCACCGGCCTCGACCAGATCGCCGAGGCGCATGGCAAGATGGTGCTGGGCGGCCCCGGGCGCAGCGTCGAGGATCTTCTGATCCTCAATTTGGTCAACGCCGCGCGGCCGCGGCTGGCGCACATGCTGGTGCAGGATGTCTTCCATCCAGCCGAGGTCTATATGGAGCTGGCTGGCTTAGCCGGCTCGATGGCGACCTATGGCTCGAGCGCAAGGCGGCTCGGCGAACTGCCTGTTTACGACCACATGGCGCCAGGCCCGGCCTATTCGGCGCTGGCCGACGCGCTGCGTTCGCTGATCCTCAGCCTGCGCTACATCGAGCCGAAATCGCGCGCCCTGCCGGTCATGCGGCATGCCACCAATGTGTGGAAGATCCGCATCGACAACCCGAAACTTCTGGTGGCGAGCCGCATCGTGGTGCGGATCGGCTCCGAACTGTCGGAGGATGCCTTGCGCAAGATTTTCGTCAACCAGGCGACGGTCGGCTCGGCCAGCGAATTCGAAGGGCTGTGGAAATCACGCCTGCCCGGCATTCCGCTGAAGCCCCTTCATTCGCAGCCGCGCGAAATTCCCTATGACGGCGACCGGCTGTGTCTCGAACTGGACCAGAAAAGCGAGCACTGGGCCTCGCTGCTCGAAGCGCCGGGTTTTGTGATCGGCGTTTCGGGCGTGCTGCCCAGCGAACCGCAGGTCGACTGCTACTCGGTCAACAGGTGAGATGATGAGCAGGGACGATCCATTCGGACTGTCCGAGGATCGGGAGCGGACGCGCATTCGGCTGAGCGGAGCGCCAACGCCGCGCGCCATGCCGCTGCCGGCGTCAGGGGTGACCGCGAAACGCACCGCGCGCGCGCATTCGAACGTGCTCGTCAACGCGTTCTCGCCGCTGCTGGAATTTGCACCAGAACTCGAAAACGCGCAGCCGCCGGAGAACCCGGAAGCCCTGCGCACCAGGCTGCTCGACGAACTTGTGCGCTGCCGCGACACCACCATGGCGCAGGGCTCCTCGCTCGAGCGCGCCGACCAGGCCGCGTGGCTGGTGGCGGCCCTGCTCGACGATCTGGCGCTGAACACGCCGTGGGGCGGCGCCAGCGCATGGCCGCGCCAGCCGCTGGTGGTGATGCTGCGCGGCGACGTCGACGCCGGCGCGCAGTTCTTCGCCCGGCTCGAAGAGCTTGAACGCCATCCCAATCGCGACCGCGAAATGCTGGAGTTGCAATATCATTGCATGGCGCTCGGCTTCCGCGGCAAATATCGCGTTCCGGGCCGCTCCGGCGACCGTTCGCTCAATGCGGTGCGTGTGGCCGCGGCGCGTTTCCTGCGCGACAGCGACGCCGAAGGCGCACAGCTTTCGCCCAACTGGAAGGGCGTGATCGCCTCCGACGAGCCGCAGCGCTTCATCGTGCCGATCTGGGTGATGGTTGCGGCAGCGGCGGTGATCGCCACCGCCATTCATATCGGGCTGTCGATGAGCCTGAGCAGCCAGGCGGTCGAGCTTTCGGCGCTGGTTCGCGCCTTGCCGCCGCCGACGCGTACGGATGTCACCCGCGCTTCGCCGAAGGTCGACGCGCCGCCGCCGGTGGCGGTGGATTTCGCGCTGCTGCCGGAATTCCAGGCCGCGGCGCCGGACGAGCTCAAGAGAGCGCTGAGCGGCACGGAGAGCGTGTCGCTGGCGCGGCTGGTCATCCAGGCCTCCAATCCCGAACTCTTCCAGTCGTCGCGCGCGCAGCTGACAGACGGCTTCGATCCGCTCATCGCCTCGGTCGCCAAGGTGATCCTCGAGAACCAGGATCTGATCGGCGATATCACCGTGGTCGGCCACACCGACGGCGTTCCCTTGCAAAAGACCAACCCACTGTCCACCAACCAGCGGCTGTCGGAAGCCCGCGCCGCGGAAATTGCCGATATCCTGATTCAGAACGGCGTGCCGAAGGAGCGCGTGCGCTCCGAAGGCCGGGCCGCCACCGATCCGGTGGCCGACGACGGCACACGCGAAGGCCGGGCCTTGAACCGCCGCGTCGAAGTGCTGGTCGAAAAGAGGCTGTGACATGTTCATCCTGCGCTTCCTCTGGGCGGTCCTGACTTCGCGTTTCCTGTGGACGCTGATCGGCCTGGCGCTGCTGTCGCTGATCATCTGGGTATTCGGCCCGATCGTACGGGTCGGCGACTATGTGCCGATGGCGTCGGAGACGGTGCGCATCGTCATCATCGCGCTTTTGGTGATCTTCTGGCTGATCTGGCTGATCGTCGCGCAGCGCCGCGCGATCCGCGCCAACCGCATGTTCGTCGCCGAGATTTCCGCCCCGGTCGAGGAAAAGCGGCTCAGCCCGGGCGAGGAAAACGTCGCCGCGGTCGGCGCCAAGTTCCAGGACGTCATGGTCGAGTTGAAGCGCCGCAAGCTCGGCGGCCGCAAGTTCCTGCGCGAGATGCCGTGGTATGTGATCGTCGGCCCCCCGGCGACCGGCAAGACGACGGCCTTGCGCCAATCCGGCCTCAACTTTCCGATCGACCTCACCGACGATCTGCAGGGCATCGGCGGTACCCGCAACTGCGACTGGTTCTTCTCCGAAAACGCAGTGATGATCGACACCGCCGGGCGCTATGTCCAGCAGGAAAGCCAGCCCGATGTCGACGCCGTGGAATGGCTGGGTTTCCTCGATCTGTTGAAGAAGCATCGTGGCCGTCGTGCGCTCAACGGCGTCATCGTTGCGCTTGGGATCGACGCGCTGTCCGAGGGCGACGAAGCCGTCAAGGCGCATGGCCGCAAGATCCGCAGGCGCTTGGCCGAGCTCGAGGAGCGGCTGGAAATCCGCTTGCCGGTCTATCTCATGCTGACCAAGGCCGATCTGATCAGAGGCTTCGAGGCCTTCTTCAGCGGCCTGTCGACACAGGCGCGCGAACAGGTATGGGGGACGACCTTCCCGCTCGATGCACGCGTCGACGCCAAGACGATCGCGGGCGAAATCACGACGCTGTCGAGGGAGCTGGAAAAGCGGTTGGTGCCGCGGCTGGAAGACGAGGACAAGCTGGCCGAACGGGCCGAGATCTTCCGCTTTCCCGCACAGCTGCAAAGCCTGTCCGAGCCGATCCAGGTGCTGGTCGAGGCGATGTTCGGCGAGAGCCGCTACGAGGAGGCGGCCTGGCTGCGCGGCCTCTATCTGACCTCGGCGACCCAGGAAGGCGCGCCGATCGACCGGCTGACCGCGGCGCTCGCCTCCTCCTTCGGCCTGCCGGCACGACGCACGATGCCGGCGCAGCGCTTCGAGAAGCGCAGCTTCTTCCTCAAGAACCTTTTGACCGAGGTGATCTTCAAGGAGGCCGGACTCGGCACTTTCGATCCGCTGGCGCAGCGCCGCCGCAGCTGGATCTGGCGCGGTGCCGCCGCTGCCAGCGCGGCTGCGGCCATACTCGCCGGCGGCCTGTTCACCTGGTCCTACTACGACAATCGCAACGCCATCGCCGCGCAAGCCGGCCAGTTCGAAGCGCTGCAGGCGCCGCTGACGTCGACCGCGGCGACGCCCGCCTCGGTGCTGCAGCCGGCGATGGACGTTGCCCTGACCGCCATGGACGAAGTCGTCAATGCCAGGACTGCGCCTCCGAACAAGGCACAGGACCTGCTCGGACCATCGGCTTCGGCCGAGATGATGCGGGCGCAGACCGACACCTATGACCACGCTCTGCGCAACGTGCTGGAGCCGCGGATGGTGGCGCTGCTCGAAGCGACCATGTGGCGGCAGATCCGCGATCCGGACTTCATGCTGGGCGCACTCAAGACCTACCGCATGATGACCGGCCTGTCTCAGATGGACTCCGACTTCGTCGAGAATTGGTGGGTGAACGACCTGCCCGAATTCGCGCCGGCCGCGCCCTTCCCGACCGCCGATGCGGAAGAACACCAGTTGGCCGCGATCCGGCGCATGGCGGTTGACGACAGCTACATCGCGCCCGACCAGGCGCTGGTCGCCGAAGCGCTGAAAACGGTCTGCACGATCTCGCTGCCGGCGCGGGCCTACAAGCAATTGCTGGCCGATCCGGCGGTGGCCGGATTGAAGGAATGGATCCCCGCCAATTTCGCCGGGCCGAACGGCGCCAAGGTGTTTTCGCGACGCTCCGACAAGACGCTGCGCGTCGGCATATCAGGCGCCTTCACCTATGACGGCTTCCACGACGCGATCCTCGACCGGGTCGAGGATGTGGCCGCCCAGGCGGCACTCGACCGCGCGGTGTTTGCCGGCGGTTGCTCGGAAAATTCCGAGACCTCGGTGTCGGCGCTATCGGAAGATATCCTGAAGCTCTACTATGACGATTACATCGCGCAGTGGGACAGTTTTTTGCGCGACATGCGGCTGGCGCCGCTCAGCGACCTCAACATTGCCAGCGAGAATCTGAAAGACCTTTCCAGCGCCGATTCCGCGCTGAAGCGGCTGCTGACGGCGGTGGTCCAGGAGGTCGACCTCACCCGCTCGGACGAGGCGCCGACCGACGACAAGGCGGCGGCGAAGGGCGGCTCGAAACTGCTGGGCAAACTCGGCAAACTGGGCAAGATCGTCAAGACTGGCGCCAAGCTGCTGCCGCGCGCAGGATCGGCCAGCGAAGTCGACCTGACCGGCACGCTGGTGGCCGAACACTTCAAGCCGCTCAAGAGCACGATTGCCGAGGTCGACGGCCAGCCGCCGGCGCTCGATGCCGCGGTCGTTGCGCTGACGGCGCTGTCCAATGTGCTGCAAACGGTGACCGCCAATCCCGACCCGCAGGACGCGATCAAGAAACAGGGCGGGCTGGCCGAACTGACCGGCGCCGTCGCCCGCCAGGCACAGATCCTGCCCGACCCGGTCAACACCTGGCTGAGCGGCATTGCCGGCGACACCAGCGGGTTGACGCAGAAGGCCGTGGCCTCCGAGCTCAACGCCATCTGGCGCGCCGATATCCTGCCCTTCTGCCAGGCCGCGCTCAACGACCGCTATCCGTTCAGCCCAGACAGCGCCGTCGACGTCAATGTGCGCGACTTCGCCCGCCTGTTCGGACCGGCGGGCATGATCGACGGCTTCATCAACGACCATCTGCTCGGCTATGTCGATACATCGGCGCAGCCATGGAAATGGCGCGCCGATTTCGGACTCGATCCGTCGGCGCTTGCCGCCTTCGAGCAGGCGCGGCGCATTCGCGACGATCTCTTCCCTGGCGGCCAGGGCCCGGTGATGGCCTTTACGCTGGAGCCGACAGACCTGTCGCCCAACGTCACCCGTGTCACGCTCAATCTCGACGGCCAGAACCTGGTCTATTTCAACAATGCGACGCGGCCGCAACCGATGACCTGGCCCGGCAAGGACGGCACCGGCGTCATCTCGCTCGCCTTCCAGCCGATCGACGGCTCGCCCGAAATCATGCTCAACGAGACGGGTAGCTGGGCGTGGCTGAGGATGCTGCGCGGCGGCCGCTTTACCGGCACCTCGCTGTCCGACGTCTACAGCCTGCGGCTGGGGACGAAAGGCATGTACGCCGACTTCAAGCTCAAGGCGGCGAGCGTGGAAAATCCCTACAACCTCCAGATGTTCAAGAAATTCTCATGTCCGCCGCAGATCTGAACATCGGCTTCTTCGGCAAGATTCCGGCGACCGGAGATTTCGTTGCCGTAAACCTGCCGCGGACCTTCATCGACCGCTGGGACCGCTGGATGTCGATGGAGTTGCGCGAGAGGCCAGACGAGGGGGAATTGGATTCGCGTGTTTGGCGCTTCATCGTCAAGAGCGGCATTTTCGGCGACCGGCCCTGTGCCGGCGCATGGCGCATGAGCGAGGACCGCGTGGGACGCCGCTATCCGTTCGCGATCATCGGGATTGGGGCTACACCGGCACCTGACGATGCATGGTTCGACGGCGTTGCGTCAATCGTTGATGAAGCGGTCGAATTGCAGAGGACGCAGTCCTGGATAGCCGAAGGCTTGGCCAACCTTGCCGCGCCCAGCAACAGCCATGGCGATCCGAACCGGATTGGCTTCTGGCTCGACGACTGGTCGGTGCATGAGTTCGCGTTCTCGGATATTCACGACCTGGCGGCCAACGCCCTGCCGAAAATGCGCGCCCCGCGCCCTGAGACGGAATAGCTCTGATGGGCAGCACAGTCTTTGCTGAAGGCATGGGCTTCTTCCACAAAGGAAGCGGCGGCAAGGGCGTGGCGCCGGGAGATGTGTGCTTGAGCCCGCCTTCCCCGCCGGCAGGCCCGGTTCCGGTTCCATACGTCAACATGCTGTCTTCCAGCGATCTCACCAAAGGCAGTAAGAGCGTCAAGATCGAAGGCAATCCGACCGCGCTCGAAAGCTCGTCGGAGGTTGCGACCAGCACCGGCAACGAGCCGGCCACCCAAGGCCTCGGCGCGGGGGTCATAACGCACAAGATCAAGGGCAAGGGAGTGTTCAAGCTCTGGTCGTTCGTCGTCAAGGTGGAGGGTAAGGGTGTCTGCCGCCATGGCGACACCATGGAGCAGAACACGGCAAGTCCACTCCCGAACACCATCGATACCGCCGCCTTGGTCAACTTCCGCAATGCTCTTCTGGTGAAAGAGAAGAAGAAATGCACGACCGATTATTGCTACGACGATCATTACACCCAGCCAACAGGCCCGCAGAAAGCCAAGGTTCAGAACCGGCCATGCTGGGAATGCAAACGTAACCTTGACAGGTTGAAGAAACGCACGACCGGCAAGAACAAGACCGCGATCAAGCGACTGGAGGCCAAGGTCAACCGGCAAATTTCGGGGAAGGAAGCCCCGCTGATCGCCGATCACCAGCCGACGCAGAAGGCAGCGTGGTACGCGGGTGGATGCAATATAGAGATCGTCCCACAAGGCTTCAAGGATGCGATGAAAGCGCTTTACGTCAGGCCGCATTGCTCCAGCCACAGCAACAGCCAGCCGGGCCGGCAGTCGAAGGTGGACAACAAGGCGATTAGGAAGTTCATGAACGCTCGGGGGATCTAGGCGATGAGTGCAACGGGTTTTGCCGATCTCGACGCTGACTATACGGCGATAATCGATGCGTGGACCGCAGAGCTCCACGCCGTCATGCCGGCGATCGAGGAATGGTGGGGCGCACTGCAGCAGCGCCTGAACGCCTCCGGTGAGAACATAGCCAATCTGCATTGGCCCGCCGGGCTGGTGGCCCATCCACGGATTCTGGCGATCTACCGCAAGCACTACTTCAAGGTTCATGGCCTGAACCTTGAACGGTACGCCCGACAGACCGATGATGACGACGAGGACGATGAATCGAACTGGGGTGAGGATGGCGACGAAGCGGACGCCAGCGGTCCCGTGCCGCCCAATCTGCTGCTGGTCGAAATGATGTCCGAATACGACACGGAACTATTCAAGTACTTCAAGTACTTCGTCTATGTCCCGATCGGCGAGGATCCATCTCTCGAAATGTGCTGAGGCTAGAAGAAGATGGCAATGCGGATTGATCATAGTGTCGAACTCGGCCTGAACCGGCTTCTCAACGCACCCCAGGACGTTGTCGGTCCCGATCATGGAATTCGCCTTTCGCGCCGCGAGGCCTCTGCTGCCTATAGGTCCCTGTTCAAGGCCTACCTCGCTGACTTGCAGGAGACGTTCGAGGTGGCTTCCGAGATCTGGGAAGCTGGCCTCGACGAACTGGTCGATGGCGGCCTGACCGTCAATCAAGCGATCACGGCCCAGCTGGATGATGCAGCGGCCGGCCCGGCGAATCATCCGGCGGTGGTGTGGCTCGTGCGGGAATACTGGCTGCGATGCGTTGCGGTGGGGGAAACGCTGCCCGCGGCCGACCGCCTCGCGCCTGAGGTGTTCCTGCTGCAATGGGTCGTCGATGAAGGCAACAAGGAATATGTAGAACTGCTGACGGCCATGCCCTATTGGCCGATCGGGCTTGATGAAAACGGCCGGTGGTGCTGAACGATGGCCTTCGATGTCTGGCTGGAAAACAGGACACCCTTCGCCGCCGCGACGCACGTCCAATTGAATGCTGACGGCCAAGAAACTCTGATTGTCATGCTATCGGCAAGTTTCACGGCGACGGATGAAGGAAAGGAATTCCAGCCAGCGGCCGAACAGGTGCCGGTGATCTTTGGCGATGAGCCTTTTGGCGATCCGGCCCTTTCATCGACCCGCTACGAAGCGGACATCGCGCCCGTCAAGCCTGGCGCCGAGGTGATCGTGAATGGCGTCGCGCACGCGCCGGATGGAAGGCCGGTACGCGAGATGCAGGTTGGCCTGCGTGTCGGTAACTCGATCCGCAAGGTATTGCAGGTCGTCGGGGACCGGATCTACGACTCCGGCGGCTACAGCGCACCGGCGCCTTTCCGGACCATGCCGATCGTCTATGAACGCACCTATGGCGGCACTTTGGAAGACTTGCGCACGGACCAGCGCAACCCAGTCGGCGTGGGGTACCATAACGCCCGGTCTGCAGATCCTGCGGTCAGAACCGAGGCGCCCAACGTCATGTATCCGGGCGAAGCGCAAGCCCGACCTGGGGAATCCCTGAGGCCGGCGGGATTCGGGACGATTGGCCGGGGCTGGCAACCGCGCCTGGCTTTCGCCGGAACCTACGACAAGGCTTGGCTCGAATCCCAATGGCCGCTCGCTCCCAAAGACTTCGACACGCGGCATTATATGTGCGCCCCAGCCGATCAGCAGATGGCCGGCATCGGCAACGGCGAGGATATCACGGTGATCGGCATGACGGCTTCGGGCAGATGGGATTTCCGCCTGCCGCGCATCACGGCCCCGCTTCGGCTCATTTATGACGATCGTGTAGAAGAAAACGCGTTCAAGCCTGACACCGTGCTCATCGAGCCTGACTTGAAGCGCGTGACCCTTAAGGCTCGTTTGGCAGTGGTAATCCGGCGCAACGTGCCGGCGCTGCGGGAAATCGCCTTCGGCCACATTTCTCCTGTTTGGATCAATGCGCGCCGCAAGCGAAAACTCTATCTCAATCTTCTCGGCGGCGACGGGGCCCTGCGCGATCGCTCGGCGTGGCAGCCGTGAAGCGGCCGCTCTACATCTCGGTTGGTGGCGCCGTCACGCCTGCTGGATTGAACGCGCGCCAGACCATCTCAGCCATTCGCGCCAACCTGTCAGCATTTCAGGAGGTGCCTCTTTCAGAGCCGTTTCCCACCACACAGATCGTGGCACGCATTCCAGCCAAGGCGGGCCTGCGACGCAATGACGGGGTATGGCTCGCCAGCATGGGCGCCCGCGCTCTCAAGGAGGCGATGCTCGACAACAAGGCAACGCCGGACCAGACCGCTGTTCTGCTCGCGCTGCCGGAGAGTTTCCGCGACCATCCGGCGTATGAAGAGGTCGAGCGGGGGCGCCTTTTGAATGCCATTTTCGAGCGATGCGGCCTGCGCTTCAATGCCGGCTCGCGCGTATTTGACGGCGGTGCCGCAGCCAGCGCCGGACTGCTCGACTATGCCGGCGACATGCTAGAATCCGGGACCGTCGCGCAGGTGCTGCTGGGTGGTGTGGACAGCCTCGTCAACGGGACCGACATTGCGCGCTTGATGCGAGCCAATCGTCTGAAATCCGAAAACAATGCTCAAGGGGCAGTCCCTGGCGAGGGCGCTGTCTTCGTGCGCCTGACGCGAGCGCCGGGGAGCGGGCCGGCTGCAATGATTTGCGGGGCGGGCCTGGCTCAAGAGATCGACAGCGTTCTTTCCGAACGCCAGAGTCAAGGCCGTGCGATGGTGGCTTCGCTGCTTGCTGCCTTCAGCGGGTCCGGACCCAAGGAACCCGATATCGAGTTCCTTGTCAGCAATGGAAACGGGGAACGGTACAGCGGGCTCGAACAACTGGTCGGTCGCTCGCGCTTCTACCGCACGCACCGCGAGATATTCCCGACAGCCTACCCTGCGATGACGGTCGGCGACATTGGAGCCGCTAGTGCGGCACTTGTTCTGATGCTGGCGGCCGACAGTTTTATAAGCGGTTACGCGCCGGGCCGCGTCGCAGCCTGCGAGCTTGCATCCGAGGGTGGCAACCGGTCGGCGATCGCGCTTACCGACCTCCGCCAACGCTGAACGGAGGGACAAGCCTTCCCTCGGCGAAAGCGATCACATCCACGCCGGGAACTTGCGTGTCCTGCGCCAGTCTGCCAGCGGCGCCTCGGGCGTGGCGATTGCCGCGCGCAACGCATCCACCCTGAGCCTGCGCATCGAACGGAACAGACGATGGTTGCGCCCGCCGCGCCCTTCGTCCCACCATGCTTCGACGCGATCGGCGGCCGGCAGCGAGCTGTCGTCGAGTTGGGCAAAGCCCTCGCCAAGAACAGCTGGATCGGCAACGAAAAGGTCGGTGTCGCCGAAGTCCACCTCGAACAGATCGCGAAGTGCTGCACCCGCTGCGGATGCCAGTTCCGGCTCGCGCATCTTCTCGATCAGCCACGGCACCACCGCTTGGTCGCCGAGCAGCCCGATCGATGCCGTGGCCGCGATGCGCAAGACAGGCTGTCCGAGACGTGATTGCAGCCAGGCCTTGCCGGCCTTCGGCGGCGTCGTCAGCAGGCGCAACTCGATCGCCGCCTGCGCATGGTCCGTCTCCGTCAGCACGATCTTGTCGATCACCGAGTGCGCGGACCGAGCCTCGCCAAGCAGGCAAGCAGCGAAGGCGGCCGCAAGACGTTCTTTCGTTGTCTCGCCGTCAAGCCCAGCCAGGACTTCCGGAAGCAGGTCGCGCCGCCTGAGCACGCCGGCGAGCCGGACGGCGCGCCAACGCACGTTCGCATTGGAATGGCTGGCCAGATCATGCAGGCGCTGTCCCGGATCGACGCGATGATGCCAGAGCGCAGATAGCCCAAGACAGCGCAGCCGCGCGTCGCGCGTGTCCAGCCACTGCGCCACGAACGGGCGCAGGTTTTCGCCCGGCGTGCGCGCGATCGCGGCAGACAGGCTCGATATGCCGGCGTCACCTAGGCTTGCGCCCGCGTCGATTGCAGAGGTCACCAATTTGGCATCGCTCCAACGCATTGCCAGAGTGCCAAGCACGAAAATCTCGCCCGGTTCGGCGTAGTCGGCGAAGCGCGCTTGAGCAGCTTCCCAACCGGCCTTGCCGGCTGCCATGAGCCCTTCGAGATTGGCTTCGAGACGCTGGTCGATGCGGCCGATATCGGTCTCGTCGAGGATTGGACCGTCGATCTCCAGACGACGTCGAAGCCACAGGAACGCCGCGTCCTCGGCGTGTTGGTCCACGATCGCCGCAATGGTCGCGATGCTGTGCATCGGCAATGCCTCAGTTAAGATGCACGGCCCCGCCGCGGATGCGGTTGGTGCCACTGGCCTGGCTGGTCAACTGGGTGCCACGAATGGTCACGCGTCCATTCTTCTCCAGAATGATCGATGCCAGGCCGCAGCGCAGTTCAATGCGCTCATCGCCGTTGATGACGACACGTTCGCCGTCGCGGACGACTTCGAGGCTCCTGCCGCGGGGCGCAGGATCGACGATGCGCCCGACCACCAGCGGCCGCGCCGGGTCGCCGCCCTCGAAGAGCAAAGCCAGTTCGGATCCGACGGCCGAAACGTCCAGCTCCGTCAGGCTGCGCGCCGCTATCGCGGTCTCGCGCGGATTGCCGACGAAGACAACCAGCGGCGCCCCGCCTTGGAAGCCGATCAGCAGGCCGATCACGACGCCGTCGATACGCTCCAGCACTTCCATGATGATGCCCTCAATTGTTGTTGATCGTGCTGCCCTTGACGATCACCTCGCCGTCGGCCTTGACGGTGATCTTGCCGCTGCCCTTGAGGGTAATATCCTTCCCATCAGCGACAATGGTGCCATCCTTTTTCATCGTGATCGAGGCCGAACCGCATTTGAGCGTGATCGAGTCGGCCGCCTCGATCATCAGATTCTTGCCGACCTTGATCACACTGTCTTCGGCTATCTGGATTCCGCTGCCTTTGCCGACCTTGAGCGCGTGCCCGCCGCCGACATCGGTTGCGTCGTCCGCAGCGATTTTTGCCGACCTGCCCTTGCCGATCTGCGACGACTGTGCCCCGCCGATGGTGAAACTCTGATCGGCGCCAACATTGACGCTTTGCGCCGCCGCGATGTTCCAGCTATCAGCCGCGCCGATATCGTGGCTCTGCGCAGCACCTACGGTGACCGACCGCGTCGCACCGATCGTGTTCGTCTGCGGACCGCCCACAGTTCGGGTCTCGGATGCTCCGACCGAATCGACCCGGGCCGCGCCAACGGTCACCGTCTGGACGATTGCAACCGTCTGGGTGTGGTTGGCACCTATGGTCTCCGTGGAGTTCGAGCCGATGTTGATCGTCTCATCGACCCCCACCGTCAGTGAGCGGTTCTTGCCCACCGTCTCAGTGTCGTTCGACCCGATATTGGTCGTCTGGTCGACGCCGACCTTGACCGTCTTGTTGTTGCCGACGTCCTCGTCGAGGTTGTGACCGACGGAGTGCTTGGCGTCGTGGTCTATGCGGTCGGACTGGTCGTGCTGGACCAGCTTCTGGCGATCATTCTTGATCAGAAGGTGATGGTCCTTCTGCGCCTGGAAATTGACCAGTTCGGAGCCGGCCTTGTCCTCGAACATCAGCTCGTTGTAGCCGCCACCGCCCTTCGACGAGTTGGATTTCCAGCCCGACTGCGTGGCGTTGCCGGGCAGCCCGTAGGGCGGCATCTGCGAGGCGTTGTAGACCCGGCCGGTGATGATCGGCAGATCCGGATTGCCTTCGATGAAATCGACGATCACTTCCTGGCCGATGCGGGGAATCTGGATGAAGCCCCAGCCGCTGCCGGCCCAGGTCTGCGACACGCGCACGAAGCACGAGCTCTTCTGGTCCTTCTTGCCCAGGCGGTCCCAGTGGAACTGCACCTTCACCCTGGCATATTTGTCGGTGAAGATTTCCTCGCCGGACGGACCGACGACCGTCGCCGTCTGTGGCCCGCGCATGATCGGCCGCGTCGTGATGCGCGGTGGCCGATAGGCGACTGAAGTCGGCGCCACGCCGAGCACGACCTTGAAATTCTCGCCATCGGTGTCGACGCCGGCGCGGTAGCCCGGATCGAACAGCCGGTATTCGGCGCTGACGACCAGATACTCCTTGTTCTGGTCTTTGCGCGGAAAGCCGTCGAGCTTGAAGGTGCAGCCGGAGAACAGGCCGCGCACGGTGCCGACGGCGGCAATGCGCATATGCGGCGCCTGGATTTCTTCGCGCCTGATCGCCGCCAGGCTGTCGCCGCGGCCGACTTCCAGATGCGCGCCGGGGTGGCGATAGTTCTCGCCGGCAGCCTGCTTGTGGCCGAAGGGCTGCGCCGACTTCGCCATCAAATCGGCGGCGGGTTTTTCGAAGTCATAATCGGTGTGGGCATAGGCGCCGGGGCGCACCGCGCTGCCTGGAATCCAGTCGGTGATGTATTCGACGTCGCGGCGCGAGCCCTGCCCTTCGAACTGATATAGCACCGTCTCATAGCCCGGCGCCGGCTTGAGCTTGCTCATGGCGTCGGCCAGGATCAGTGTGTGCTCACCCTCGGCATGCTCGAAGAAGTACATTATGCCTTCATGCTCGAGCAGCCGCTGCACGAAATCGAGGTCGCTCTCGTCGTACTGCACGCAATATTCGCGCGGCGGATAGGAGCCTTGCAAGCGCTTCTCGAACTTGGCGATGCCGCCATATTTGGAGAAAATCTCCTCCACGATCTCGACGGCGGTCTTGTCCTGGAAAATGCGGCAGTCGGTGGTATTGCCGAGGAACCACAGCCACGGCCTGACGACCGCCTCATAGTGAGCCAGCCGATCTTCGATGCGGGTAAGGCGAAACTCGGCGATGAGGCCGCTGAACCAGCGCTTGGGGTCGGCCTCGCCTTCGATCGAAACGGCGCCGCCCAGCATCTTCAGCGGGTCGATATCGGCATTGGTCGAAACAAATCCAACGGTGTAGGCAAGGCAGCGGCTGATCTCGTCGCGGCCGACGAGATGCGTGAAAGTCAACAGTTCGGCGCCGACCGGCGTCTGCACAAGCGCGGCGCGTTGTTCACTCGGCATGGGTCGTGCCCCTCCTGAGCGCTAGTGTGGCAGGTTCGAAGCCCTTCTTGTGTTAACGACCTCACGTTCAGGGATATTTCGCAACTTGCCACCCAAGCCATGTTGAGCCTACCACATGTTCTATGGCAGACCAAAGAGGACAAGCGGCAGGCCGTTGCTGTTTGCGCCGCTTTCGCCAGTGTGAAACGCCGCTCTCCCGCTGTGCCCGCAAGCTGCTAGACTGTGGCACATCGGATCAATGGAAACGGCAGCGGTCGACGGTCCATAGCGCATGTTCATCAGTCTGCAGATCAGCAATGTCGATGTCCTGCCTGCCGGGCTGCCGCCCGGCTACGCATCGCGCGACCGCGGCTTCGAGATCGGGCGGGAGAACTGCGCCTGGACCTTGCCCGATCCGGACAAGTTCATCTCCGGCCGACATTGCGAAATCCGCTACGAAGGCGGCGCCTTTTTTCTCCACGACGTCTCGCGCAACGGCACATTCGTCAACGGGTCGAGCCAGCGCCTGACCGGCCCGCATCGGTTGGCGCAAGGTGACCGGCTCCGGATCGGCCGCTATATCGTCTCGGTGTCGATCGATGACGGGAACCCAGCCTTCGGTGGCCATGGTTCGACGCAACGGCAGATGCCAGTTGCCGGATCCTTTCCAGACCATGTCGCATCGCCACGGTCACCGACCGCGCCACCCGCTTCGGTCTCCAGCCGGCCGCAGCAAGCCGACGAGATCCTGCGCGCGATTGCCGCCGGCGCCGGCATTCCGCCAGAGGTGCTTTTGCTGCGCCAACCGCAGGAGGTAGCCGGCGAGATCGGCGCGGTGCTGCGCATCGTCGTCGACGAGCTGGTGTTGCTGTTGAAGGCGCGCGCCGCTGCAAAAGTCCTGGCCAAGACCAGCGACCGGACCATGATCAATTCCGCCGACAACAATCCGCTGAAGTTCGTGCCCGGGACAGACGAAATCCTCGACATCATGTTCGCGCGGCGCAGGGCCGGCTATCTCGATGCCAGGCACAGCATCGAAGACGCTTTCCACGACCTCAAAACACATGAATTCGCCACCTTCGCCGCCATGCAGGCAGCGCTGTCGCGGTTGCTTGACGATCTGTCGCCCGAGGCGATTGCGAAAAAACTGCCGCCATCCTCCTTTGCCTCGAAGAAGACGCGCGCCTGGGACGCGCTGGTCGCGACCTGGCGGGCCAAGGAGGAAGCGCACGAGAACGGCATGCTGGACATATTCCTCACCTATTTCAGTGAAGCCTATGCCAAGGCCGCCAAACAGAAGACCGGCAAGGGCCAAGCCCGCGCACCGCTGAAGACACCGTGAAGGCGACCCGAGCACGGGCCGGCCACCAAAATTGCGCCGGGTTTCCATCGCAACCTTCTGAGACTACGATCACATACGACGATTGAGCACGCGGGTACGGTTGGTCGACCTCGGGGGTCTGCGGCACATGTCATGTCACGGCGAGATAGCGTCCTGCGGTCCGCGTTTGCGCGGACATGGCGCTGTGCGTCGCGGCGCGCGGGCGTAGAGGCAGGGATCGGCGATGAGCTCGAAGGATGATCCTTTCGATCCGACCGGCAAAACCGTCATCCGCCCCAGCCGCCCCAATCCCGGCCGCAAGCAAAAGACGGTTCTCGCCCGCGATGCGCCGGCCCCCGGCAGTACGGTGATCGCCCCTGCCAGCGTCCCGGAACCCACGGTTTTCGATCCCAACGCCGGCCGCCAGCCGCCGTCCGACGTCACGGGGACGGTGATCTATCAGGGAACGCCCTTCGCCAACGCGCCGGCCGATCCGCCCGTTCACGGCTCAGCCGGGACGGCGGGGAAAACGCCATGGGATGCGCTGCACGGCGCCAGCGATGCCGTCGATTATGGCGCGGCCAACCCGATCGTCGCTGCCGCGGCGCCCTTGCTGATACTGCTTGGGCATCTGCGGCTGATGGCTGTCGAAAGACCGGCCGAGCCGCTGGCGCAGCATGTCGCCGGCCTGATCGAGGATTTCGACCGCAAGATCGCCAGGACCGATACCTCGGAAGAGGATGCGCGCATCGCCAGCTATGTGCTTTGCGAAACCGCCGACGATATCGTCGCCAATCTGCCCGGTTCCAGCCGGGATGCGTGGGCGCAGCACGCCATGCTGCAGCGCTTCTTCCAGGTCAAACCCACCGGCGCCGGTTTTTTCCAGGCGCTGAACACGGTGCTGGCGACGCCGGAACCTCATCGCAATCTCATCGAGCTGATGCATGTCTGCCTGTCGCTTGGCTTCGAAGGCCAGTATCGCGGCCAGCCGCGCGAGAGCCTCGAACGGGTCCGCCGCGACGCCTACGAGACATCAGCCTATTTCCGCGTCCTCGGTGACGACGACATTTCGCCGCGCTGGCAAGGCTTGTCGGTCACATCGGCGCAAGGCTCCAGGCGGGTTCCGCTCTGGGCCATAGCCGCTGCAACCGCGGCAGTTTTGACCGCAGCCTTTTTCACGCTGCGCGTGCTCATCACCAATGATGGCGAGGCTGTTGCCGGCGAGTTGCTGGCGCTCAATCCGGCGACGCCGGTCACCATCGAGCGCACCGGTTTCGTGCCGCTGACCGAGGAGGTGAAAGTCGTCGCAGCGCCAACGACGATTGCGCAGGTCGATCGCATCCGCACTGCCTTGGCCAAGGAGATCGAAGGCGGCGGCGTCAGCGTCGGCACCAAGGGTGATTTCATCATCGTGGAAATCAGCAACGCCCTGCTGTTCCAGTCGGGACGAGCCGAGGTCAAGCCGGAGTTCGAGCCGGTGGCCGCCAGCATCGCGGCGGCTCTCGACGCGGAGCGCGGGCCGATCCGGATCGTCGGCCACACCGACAACGTCAAACCGAAGAAGACCAGCGCCTTCAAATCGAATTTCGACCTCTCCGTCGCACGTGCCCAGTCGGTGGAAAAGATGATCGCAGCGCATTTCAGCGATCCGTCGCGGACAAAGGTCGAGGGCAAGGGCGAGGACGAGCCCATCGCCGACAATGCAACGCCGGACGGCCGCGCCAAAAACCGCCGTGTCGATGTAATGATCCCGCGGGAGGAGATGCTGTGACCGGCTGGCTGCTGCGCATCTTCAGCGCGCTCGCGCTCGCCGGCTTTGCCGCCGCGGTCTGGTACGCCGGCCCGTTAATCCGCTTTGCCGGCGCCCGGCCGTTGGATCCCATCTGGCTGCGGGCAGCGATCATCGGCATCGTCGTCGGAACGGTGGCGATCATCTATGCAATCCGGTTCTGGCGCAGGCGCAAGGCGCAGAAGGCGCTGGAGGCCGCCATGGCCAGCGCCGAGGATGACGGCAGCGATGCAAAGGTGCTGGAAGCTCGCATGAACGAAGCAGTCGCGACGCTCAGGCAGTCGAGCGGCAAGCGCAACTTCCTCTACGACGTCCCCTGGTACATCGTCATCGGCCCGCCGGGCGCCGGCAAGACCACCGCGCTGGTCAATTCCGGCCTGAACTTTCCGCTTGCCGGGTCGGGCCAGGCGCAGCCGGTGGCGGGTGTCGGCGGTACGCGCAATTGCGACTGGTGGTTCACCGACGAGGCGGTGCTGATCGACACGGCCGGGCGCTACACGACGCAGGATTCCCATGCACGGACCGACAGCAAAAGCTGGCTGGCGTTCCTGTCGCTGCTCAAGCGGCACCGGACGCGTCAGCCGATCAATGGCGTCATCCTGGCGATCAGCCTTGCCGATCTGATGGCGGACGGAGAGCAGGCGGCCCGTGTCGCCGAGATCCGCAGCCGCCTGCAGGAAATCCACGAGGTCCTGAAGGTCCGCTTTCCCGTCTACGTGCTGTTCACCAAGGCCGACCTGGTCTCCGGATTCATGGAATATTTCGGCGGTTTCGACGAAGCACGCCGGCGCAAGGTGTGGGGCGCGACCTTCCAGACCGCCGAGCGCGGCCTGAACATGGTCGCAGAAGCGCCAGCCGAATTCGACGCGCTGGTGAAGCGCCTGACCGAAGAGATGAGCGAGCGGCTGCAGGCGGAGACCGATCCGGTCGCGCGCATCGCCATTTTCGGCTTCGCCGCGCAGCTCGGTGCGCTGAAAGGCCGGATCGTGAATTTCCTCGAGGGCGTTTTCGAGCCGACGCGCAAGCAGCTGAACGCCCCCCTGCGCGGCCTGTATTTTTCTTCCGGCACGCAGGAAGGCACGCCGATCGACCAGTTGCTGGGCAGCATAGGCCGCAGTTTCGGCAGGAATGCCCAGGCGCATCTTTCCGGCACCGGCAAAAGCTTCTTCCTGCACGATCTGTTGAGCCGCGTCATTTTCGCCGAGTCCGGCTGGGTGTCCTATGACAGGGCGGCCGACAGGCGCGTTGCGATCGCCCGCTACGCCGGCCTGACAGCGATCGCGGCCATAGCGATCGCCGCGCTTGGCGTTCTCGGCCTGAGCTTTACGACCAACAAATCGCTGGTCGCCGCGACCGGCCAGGCGGCAGGCCAATACCGCGCGACAGCCGCGCCGCTGCTGGCCAGCACGACGGTGTTGGATGCCGACCTCGAAACCGTCATCGGCGCGCTCGATGCGCTGCGCGGCCTGCCGGCCGGCTACGATACGAGAGACCAGCCCACCCCGGCCACGGCGACGTTCGGCCTCAGCCAGCGTGAGCGTATCCTTTCGGCCTCCGAGACCGCCTACCGGCAGGGGCTGGAGCGGATGTTCCGCTCGCGCCTGCTGTTCCAGCTCGAACGCACGATCGAGGCCAGGATGGCCGATCCGATGGCGCTGTACGAGCCGTTGAAGATTTACCTGATGCTGGGCGGCAAGGCGCCGAAAGTGGATGACGAGCTGGTCGTCACCTGGCTGAAGCGGGACTGGGAACAGAACCGCTATCCCGGCGCCCACAATCGCGACGGCCGCGCGCAACTGGAGAAGCATTTGCGCGCCATGCTGGCCCTCGACGATGACCAGGATCCCTCGTTCGAACTCAACCGCGCGCTGGTCGAATCCGCCCAGCGCTCGCTCGGCCGCATGAGCCTTGCCGATCGCGCCACCGCGCTCATCCAGTCGGCCACCTATGCGGCGGCGCTGGACGATTTTTCGGTGTCATCGCAAGCCGGCGCGGAGGCGCCGATGCTGTTCGAGCGCAATGACGGAAACGATCTCGCCGGCCTTCGCGTCCCCGGTCTCTACACCCATGCCGGCTTCGACTTCTATCTGGCGCAACTTGCCAGGAGCGCGCAGGCGCTGGTCGACGATCAATGGGTGATCGGCTCGAGCGGCGAGCAAGGCGGTTTCGACCAGGAACTGCTCAAGCTCGGCCCGGAGCTGCTCGATCGCTATGGCAAGGGCTTTGCGGCGGCGTGGAACGAGGTGCTCGACAGGTTGAAGTTCAAGGCAATGGCCGCCGACAAACCGCAATATCTGGCGCTGTCCGCAGCGGGATCACCGAGTTCGCCGCTGATGCAGCTGTTCGAGGCGATCGCGCGCGAAACAGCTTTGACGCAAGAGCGCAATCCGGCTGCGCCGTCTCAAGACAGCGACCAGGAAATCGCCGCGCGCGCCAAGGGCCTCGCCCGCATCGGCATCGAGATTGCGGCGCGCAAATCGCAGAGCAGGGCCGGGACCGCCTTTGTCAGCACCCAGAACCAGGATCCCGGCGCCAACATCGAAGCCCAGTTCCGGTCTTTCCAGGCTTTGGTGGCCGGGGCGCCGGGGCAGCGGCCGCTCGACGCTCTGACCCAGAATTTCCGCGAAATCTACCAAAGCGTGCGGCTGGCGGCCGATGTCCCCGCGCAGACCGACCAGGCCAACGCCAATCTGCAGCTGCAGATCTCGACGCTGCGCGCCAATGCCTCGCGGCTGCCGAAGGCGCTGGCCAGGATGGTGAGCGCGGCGGCGGACGATTTCGAGGGCACCGTCGCCGAAACATCGACCACGCATCTCAACGAGATGCTGGAAGAGACCGTTGGCCGTCCGTGCGAAGAGGTGATTGCCGGGCGCTTTCCATTCGCCCCCGCCGGCACCGACGATGTCGCCATGGCGGATTTTGCGAGATTGTTTTCTCCGGGCGGGGTTCTCGACCGGTTTTTCGCGCAGAACCTGGCGTCGCTGGTCGACATGAGCGGCCAGGACTGGGACTGGAAACAGGACACCAGGTTCGGCCGCAATCTGGCGAAATCGACGCTGAAGAACTTTCAGCTCGCGGCACAAATCCGCGCGGCTTTCTTTCCGCTCGGCGGGCCGGCGCCGTCGATCAACATCACCTTCACGCCGCTGTCGCTGCATGGCGATGCCGACATGGCGCTGCTCAATATCGACGGCCAGGTGTTGCAGGCCACCCAGGCCGGCAACACGCCGGGCCTGATTCCGTGGCCGGGCAAGACCGGTTCGGCCAGTCTCAGCCTGACGCCGGAGCTGCCCGGCCGTGAGTCCGCAATCAAATTCGACGGCCCCTGGGCGTTGAAACGATTGCTGGACAAGGGACAGGTCACCGCCAATGGCGACAGTCTCGAAGCGCATTTCGTCATCGGCGGACGGGATGTCGCCTACACGATCAAGACCGGGGAGGACGGCAACCCATTCACGCTGCCGGCGCTTTCCGCCTTCAGCTGTCCGAAGGCTTTCTGATGGGGAATTGCATGGCAGGACCAAAGATTGCAGGACGCAGAGACAGCGGCGGCACCACACCGTCCGTCATCAGCGGCTTAGATTTCGATACTCTAATGAATGGGGCTGTGGCAGACTGGCCAGGCACGTCAGCCAAGGCGTTGCGGAGCGTAGGCAAGTGAACGATGCCGCCTTTGAGAGCTACGGCGTGAGCCACAAGGGCTGCGTGCGTGACCACAATGAGGACAGCTTCCTGGTCGAGCCGCGGATCGGCCTCTGGGTGGTGGCCGACGGCATGGGCGGGCACGAGGCCGGAGAAGTCGCTTCGGCAAGCATTGTCGAGCATCTGGCGACGATCGGCATCGCCAGTTCGGCGCCGGATCTGCGCGCCCGCTTTGAGGATCGGCTGAACCGGGCGCATGCCGAGATCCGCCGGATTTCGCGCTCACGCGGCGTGACCATCGGCTCCACCGTTGCCGCACTGCTGGCCATGGACGGCAGGTTCGCCTGCCTGTGGTCGGGCGACAGCCGCGTCTATCTCGTGCGCAACGCCGCGATCTCGCAGATTTCGCGCGACCACACCGAGGTCCAGGAACTGCTCGACAGCGGCGCGATCAGCGCGGCCGAAGCGGAGAACTGGCCGCGCCGCAACGTCATCACCCGCGCCATCGGCGTCAACGACGAAATCGCCATCGACTTCCAGCAGGGAGAGACCCTTGCCGGCGACATTTTCATCCTCAGCACGGACGGCCTGACGGCGCATGTCAGTGACGCGGAGATTGCGGCTGCAGTGCTCTCGGCAGCGCCGCAGGCTGCCTGCGAAAAGCTGCTTTCCATGGTGCTTGAGCGCGGCGGCACGGACAACGTCACCATCGTTCTGGTCAAGATCAGAGACAAAGGCAATGGCCTGTCCCGAGCAGAAGGCCGCGACCGATGAGCTCCGACGACAAGACCCGGCTATTGCCCAACATGGCGGATACCAGCGTCGGCACGCAGCTCAGCGGCATCTACGAGCTCGACGAACGCATCGCGTCGGGCGGCATGGGCGAAGTCTATCGCGGCCACAACATCCAGACCGGCGATCATGTCGCGATCAAGATCGTGCTGCCGGAATTCGCCCGCGACCAGACGATCCTGTCGCTGTTTCGCAAGGAAGCCTCGATCCTCAACCATCTGTCGCATGACGCGGTCGTGCGCTACCACGTCTTCACCATAGATCCCGGCATCGGGCGGCCCTATCTGGCGATGGAATTCGTCGACGGCCAGTCGCTGTACGACGTCATGCGCGGCGGGGCGATGGCGACTCCGGATGTGCGCAAACTGTGCCACCGGCTGGCCTCGGGCCTGAGCGCCGTGCACCAGGCCGGCGCCATCCACCGCGATCTGTCGCCCGACAACATCATCCTGCCGGGCGGCCGGGTCGAGCGGGCAAAGATCATCGATTTCGGCATTGCGCGATCGGCCGCGGTCGGTGGCGAGACGCTGATCGGCGGCAAGTTTGCCGGAAAATATAATTACGTCTCCCCCGAGCAGCTCGGGCTCTTTGGCGGCGAGGTCAGCGAACAGTCCGACATCTACAGCCTGGGGCTGGTGCTGGCGGCGGCGCTGCGCGGCAAGCCGATCGACATGGGCGGCTCGCAATACGAGATCGTCGAAAAACGGCGGACCGTCCCTGATCTCTCCGGCATCGATGCCGATTTCAGGGACATTGTCGAAGCGATGCTGCAGCCTGACCCGGATGATCGACCGGCCAGCATGGCCGAAATCGCCCGGTTGACGCGCGACGACAGCGACGCGACCTTGCCGCCGGCATCGCTCGCGCCCCGGCCCGGTCTGCCGCGAACCGGGCAGACCGCAGGGCCTGTCTCCAAGATCGGGGACTCGCCGGCCCAAGGCTTCGGTTCGGCCCCGCCAAGCGGCACGGCGGAGCCGTCTTTCGTGCCGCACGTGCGCCCGGCGCACCTGTCGCAGCCGAAACCGGCTGCTGAAACTCCCAAGCGAGCAAGCACACCGCCGAAGCGTGCTACTACAGGCAGAAATCTGACGATCGCGGTGCTGGCGGCGGTGGTCATGGTATCGCTTGGAGGGCTCTATGCATCGGGTATCGTGGGATTCGGAGACCGGCCTCGCCTCACCGACCCCGGCAAGCCGCTCCAACCCGAACTGACAAAGCCGATCGTCGCTGACAAGCCCGTTCCGGACACTGCGCCGGTCGAGAAGACGGTGCCAAAGACGCAACCAGCGGAGACTGCGGCTGAAGATCAGGCCAAAGCGCCGGTCGAGCCGCAGCCGACGCCACCAGTCGCGTCGAGCGCTACGGCCCCGCTGCCGGCCGCACCAATCGACAAGACCGTCGCGCTGCAACCGCCATCCGGCCCGTCACAGTCCGATGCCGCGAAGAACCCCGAGCCTGTCAGTCCGCCGGTAGAGCCCAAGGCGACAGCGCCGGCCACGCAAACACCTGAACCAACGACCCAGGCACCCACGCCCACAGCACCGGCGCCGCAACCCACCGCTCAACCGCCCGAGCCCAAGGCGCAGGCGCCTGAACCGACCGCGCAGGCGCCCAAGCCGGACACGCAGGCGCCCAAGCCGGACACGCAGGCCCCCAAGCCGGACACGCAGGCGCCTGAAACGACCGCAGAGCCCAACCCAAGCCGGCCCAATATCGCCAGCGGCGAGCAGGCCGACAAGTCCGCAGAGCCCGACATTGCCATGAACGTGCCCAAGCCGGAGGTGCCGCCACCGGCCGATGCGGCCGCGGAGCGGGTCACCTGGGTACGCGCCTTCAATGGTGGTGACTGTTTTTTTGCGACGGTGACGTCGGCCGCCGACAAGGGTGTCGCGATCGAGGGCTTCGGCACGTCGGTGCCACCCTTCGAACAGTTGCTTGGGGAATTCCAGGCGAAGTTCCATGTCGAGCCGGATATCAGCGTCCGCCTTATCCAGCCCCCGCAATGCGGGATCACCGGCTTCCTGCGTTTCATGGGCGCGAGCACGGCCGACAGGCCGCAGCTTGTCCTCGACCAGACATCGGTGCCGGACGGCTCGCCGATCGACGGCACGCTGGTGACGCATGGCGGGCTGGTGTCGAGCGTGTTCCTGATCGACCACAGGGGCATCGCCTTCAACCTCGACGACCATGTTGTCGTACAAGCCGACAAGGCGACCTTCTCGATCCCGATCGGGCTCGGCGCCGCCGACAAGGCGGCTGGCAAGGCGTTGCCGCAGATCATCATGGTGATCACCGGGCCGCAGGACATTAAGGCGGCGGACTTCACAACGCCGACGCCGGCCTCGGTGCTGTTGCCCAGGATACTCGACGAGATCGGCGCCAGGAGTTCGGCATTTTCGGCGACCGCCAAATATTTCCGCCTCGGCGGCTAGCACCGACGCCGATGCAACGTCGTCGCCGAGATCCCGTCCTGCTTGCCCGGAACGTGCGGGTGAAGCTCGCCGCGAGCGCGGTCGCGACGCTGTTGCTGGCGCTTCTTTCCACCGGGCAAGCGCGCGCCGAATTCACCGTCTGCAACCAGACGCTCGACGTCGTCAATCTTGCCGTCGGCCAGAAGGTCGACGATGCCGACCAGACCGATGGCTGGTGGACCATCGGCGCCAATCAATGCGTCAACGTCATACGCGAGGAGCTGACCAACCGCTACATCTACATCTACGCGACGGATGTGTTCGGCCACGCCATTCTGGCAGGCTCCACCGACATGTGCATCGAGCGGCGGCGGTTCTCGATCCGCGGCATCGATGAATGCTGGCAGCGCGGCCATATCGCGGCGAAGTTTCTCGAAGTCGACACCCAGGAACAGGTGCGCTGGACCTTCTTCCTGACCGGAAGCGCGCCGTGACGCACAGCATCGACACCAGCTTCAAGGCAAAGAAGCAGGCGCGCGCCGCGCTGCGCAGGCGCAGGATCTGGATCGGGCTAGCGGCTGGCCTGGCGACAATCGTCCTCGCCGCGATTGCCACCGGCTTTTATCTTACCGCCGACTACTGGTCGTTCGGCGACGAAGACGAGGAACTGCACGCCGTCGAAGGCTCGGACGACGTGCCGGCCGACGCATCGGTCTATGTGCCGGCCATCATCGACCTTGCCGGCGACCCGATGTGGATCACACTGGCGCCGGAGGCGGGCGCTGCCAAGAGCCGCGGGATGCCGCGCCCGACGGAGCTCGACCAGGCCGGCATCTCCCCTCAGATCATGGTTCTCTCCGACGTGATGCTGAGCGCCAGCGAAAAATTCATGACGACGATCCCCTCGACGCAAGAGGATTTCGCCTTCTTTCAGGCGCAGCGGAAGACCGCGGTCGCGCCACCCGCCGAGCCCAACGATCCGCAGAATGACCTGCAGAACGATCTTCAACCATCGCCCGGCACGGACGGGGCTCCGGCGGCCTCCGGCCCAGCTCCTGACCCGCAGGTCGCTCCGGGTGCATCGGCGGCGGCCGATGACCCCGAGGCCGGCTGGGGCGAGACCATCGATGAGGGCGAAGCAGCACTCCCCGCCTTTCAGAAGACAGCGGTCGAAAACAACACCAGCGTTGCCACCGTCAGCTCGGAATACCAGCGCTTCGAGGCGACCCAGGACATTTTCGTGAAAATCCTCAACGACCGCAGCCTGGACAGCGTGGCGCTCGATGCGCATTTTTCCGCCGACGACGCAAAGCTTGCCGGCGAGGCGCTGAAGGCGCTGTTCGACAAGGACGGCCTGCAGCCTGGTTATGTCGTGGCGATGCGCGGCTTCAGGCCGACGCGCGAGACCACGACGATGTCGCTGATGCAGGTTTCGATCTACGCCAGGAACGTCTTTGTCGGCACGCTGACACGCAACGCGGTGGGCGCCTTCGTGTCGGGCGTCGACCCGTGGGTGCGCGAGGACCTGTTCAATTATTCGGGCGCCGAGACCGAAGGCACGCAGAAACGGCAATACCGCCTGCTCGACGCGATCTACTCGACGGCGGCCCGCAACAATGTGCCGAGCGGCATCATCGGCGAAGCCATTATGTATCTGTCGCGCGGACAGGATCTGGATGCTTTCGCCAGCGAGGACCAGCGCCTTGTGCTGATCTATTCGCAGACGCCGCGCGGCAAGAACGAGACCGACGGACGGGTGCTCTATGTCGGTATCCAAGGCACGCAAAAGAGCTTGGATTGTTTCGTTTTCCAGCAGGGCGACGGCCAGTTTTCCTGCGTCTCGGGCGATGACCAGGTGCGCTCGCTGACGGTGGCCAACGGCATGGTGACGCCGGTCAACGGTGTCATGACGTCGACCTTCGGGCCGCGCAAGCATCCGATCCTGGGCGTTGTTCGCATCCATAAGGGCGTCGACTGGGCAGCACCCGTGGGGACGCCGATCGCCGCAGCCTTCGACGGCGAGATCATCTTCCAGGGCGACGGCGGCGGCTACGGCAATGTGGTCAAAATCGCCCATGGCGGCGGCCGCGAGACGCGCTACGCGCATATGTCGAAATTCGCCATTGCCAGCGGTGTCGGCACCAAGGTGAAGGCCGGCGACATCATCGGCTATATCGGCACCACCGGCCTGTCGACCGGGCCACATTTGCATTTCGAACTCTATCAGAGCGGTCAGGCGATCGATCCGCTCGGAACAGTGACCGCTGCAATCGCCGTCACTTCCAGCGATCCCGCCGTCGAAACGCTGACCGACCGTATCGTCCACGTCGAATCGGGCGGTAGCGCGCGGGCCAAGAACCCGCTGTCTTCGGCAACAGGCGCCGGCCAGTTCATATCCAAGACCTGGATCCGGATGATGAACACCTATCGTCCCGAACTGGCGCGCTCGCTGTCGACCGCAGACCTGCTCGCTTTGCGCTACGACGCCACCATCTCGCGTGAGATGGTGCGCAATCTGGCGCGCGAGGGCGAAGCCTATCTCAAGGCGCGCGGCCATCAGATTACCGCCGGCCGGCTCTATCTCTGCCATTTCCTCGGCATGGAAGGCGCACATCAGGTGCTGGCGTCGCCGGGATCGGCGCAGTTGAGCGCCGTGCTCGGCTCGTCCGTTATCCAGGCCAACCCGTTTCTTGCCGGCAAGACCGCCAGCTACGTCGTCGACTGGGCGGAACGGAAGATGGGCCGCAAATTGCCGACGCCCGCCACCACCGATGCGGGCCAGCAGACGACGACGGAAGTCCGCCAGACATCGCCGGAGTTCGAAAAATACAAGCAGGCGATAACGGCACTGGTCGGCTCGATCCAAAATACTCTTGAGCCGGGCTAGAGCTGGCAGTTCGCCCCGGCTTTCGCCAAGCCGATTGGTTCTGAGGCCGGCGAATGGTATGTTTGCGGATATTTGGGAAGGTTTTTGGGTCCTTGTGAACCAAAACTGTGGCTGGGATCACATACGCCCAACAGCCATTTTGGCAGAAGCGATACAGTCGCTGGTGAAATTTAGCATGCGCAGCCATCAATAACGCGCCCCATTGGGGCGGAGGGCCGATCCCATGAAAGCGTTTGCCGTCCTTTTGAGCGGATTTTTTCTGTTAATGCTGACCGCGCTTGGCACCGTCCAGGCGGCGGCGCCGGATGCCGGGGGCGTCAAACGCGTCGCGCTGGTCATCGGCAACAGCAAATACGTCCATGCCGTCGAATTGCCCAATCCGGCCAATGACGCGCATCTCATCGCATCGACGCTGCGCAATGCCGGCTTCGAGGTGATCGAGGGCGTCGACCAGGACAATGCCGGCATGCACAGCCTGATCAGCAAATTCACCGAGCAGTCCTACGATGCCGACCTCGCCGTCATTTTCTATGCCGGCCACGGCATGCAGGTCGACGGCAAGAACTTTTTGATCCCGGTCGACGCCGAACTGACGTCACCTGCCTATCTCAAGACCCGCACCGTCCAGATCGACGACTTCATGGCCGCATTGCCACCCGACCCGGCGGTCGGCGTCATCATCCTCGATGCCTGCCGCGACAATCCGCTGGCACGCACACTGGCGGCCGCGATGCCGAAGACCCGCTCCACCGCACTGGGCACCGGCCTGGCGCCGATCGACCCTAAATCAGAGGGCGTCGGCACCGGCGGCATCCTGATTGCCTATGCCACCGACCCGGGCGCCATCGCCTTTGACGGCAACGGCGTCGACAGCCCCTACTCGACCGCGCTCGCCCGGCACCTGACCGAACCCGGCGTCGAGATCCAGAGTGCGCTGACGCGGGTGCGCGGCGAAGTGGCCGAGACCACGCAAGGCCGCCAGCGGCCATGGCACAACGCATCGCTGGGCCGCGAGGTTTTCCTTGGCAAACCGGCCGCCGAAGCCGTGCCGGTGGCAAAACCGGCCGCCGACGACGCGAACGCCGCGACAGCGCCCGCCCCCACTCTCGTCACCAGCGAACCGCCTTCGTGGGAAGTCGAGCAGCGGCTTTGGGACGAGGCCTCGAAGCGCAACACCGCGCCATTCTACGAAGCCTATCTCGAACAGTTCCCGAATGGCCGCTTCGCCACGGTGGCGCGGCTCAACATCGATGCGCTGAACGATCCGAAAGCCCAGGAACGGGAAGTCGCCGCGCTTGCTGCCGAAGAAGCGAACTCGGGTTCTGCCGTGCGCACCTCGGTAGGCATTTCGGACGACATGAAGAAGGTGCTGGGCACCGAGGCGACGGAGAACGCGATCGGTCTCGATCGCCAGGGCCGCATCGACCTGCAATTGCGCGTCGAGGCGCTGGGCAACGAGCTTGGCCGCGTCGACGGAAATATCGGCGCCAAGACCCGGCAAGCGATCGGCGACTGGCAAGAGGGGAACGGGCTGCCTCCGACCACTTTCCTGACGCGCGAGCAACTGGCGTTCCTGGTTATCCAGACGGATCCGATGATGGAGGCCGTGCGTGCCAAGCATGAGGCCGACCAGGCCGGCGTGGACAAGCCGAAAAAACAGGTGGTGCAGAAGGCCCGCACGCTGAAGCCGGTGGCGGAAAAGCCACGCAAGAAGCAGTACGCCCAGAAGCCGCGCCGACAACAGCAGTTCGTGCAGAAAAGGCGCAACCGGGAGGTCGTGCGCGAGGATGAGCCGCCGCCGCGGGACAACAATGATTTCCTGACCAAGGCGCTGATCTTCGGCACCGGCGTAGCGGTCGGCGGCGTGCTCAAGAACTGATCGATCATGTCAAACAATAAAAACGCCGCGTGTCCGTTGGACGCGCGGCGTTGTGTTTGACGACGGCCGGAAGACGCAGCCGGCGAAGCTACTGCGCCTTGATCCGCATCTCGACCCGCCGATTGACGGGATCGTAGGGATCGGGATTGCGTGGATTGGCCTCGCCGAGACCGACCGCCTTGATGCGGGTGGATTCGATGCCGTTGGATTCGAGGAAGGCGGTGACCGATTGCGCCCTGCGCTGCGACAGGCCTTCATTGTAGGTCGCCGAGCCGGATGCGTCGGTATAGCCTTCGACGACGAAGGACAGCTTGCTCAGCCGATCGTCCTTCAGCGCCTTGGCGAATTCGTCGAGTTCGCTGCGCGCCTTGGCGTCGAGCTCGGACGAATCCAGGCTGAAATTGATCAGCATATCGAGGCCGGTCTTCTCCGGGGGCTTTTCTTTCTGGCTGGTCTTGCTCTTGCACTCGTCCTCGGTGCCGACACAAATCCCGCGTGCCGCGCCGTGATCGATCGCGCCGGCAAAGAACTTCACAATGTCTTCCGATCTCTGAAGTGGGTCGGCATAGACGTGAGTCGAGAAAAGCACGGTCGCCAATGCCAAGACTGAAATGTGCCGCTGCATAACGGTTACTCCCGTTTCGAGCATCCGATTTTCACTCAGGCCCGATCCATGGATCCGGGCCAACTCTTCCTGTTCGACAGTGATCTGTCGAGATCACGGTCGGCTGTGGAATATACCAAACCGTGAGGCGTTTGTCTGTGAACAACGTCATGGACATGTGGTGGTCGACAGACTTGACCCGCGCCTCGCAGGCGGGTTGAGTGAGGGCTGGGGGAGGATAACAGCAGCGATGGTCAACGGGCTTCGATTCCAGACCGCACGCGATCTCTTCGCCGCGAACACGGCTGTCGCCCGGGACATGACGGCCGTTCCGACCGACCAGCCCTCGCTCGAGTTCTGCCGCCGGCTGATGGCCGGGCGCATCCCCGAGGAAGCGATTACCTTTTGCGCCTATCTCCTGCCTGACCGGGCCGCAATCTGGTGGGGCCATGAGTGCCTTGGGCATCTGACCGAGCTGCTCGAAGAGCAGGATCTCGCAACGCTGGCCCTGATCCAGGACTGGGTCGGCGACCCCAACAATGCGAGCCGCCGGGAGGCTGTCGCCGGGGCGGCGATGACGCAGCAGCACACGCCTGCCGGCTGGATCGCGCTAGCGGCGCAACGGCACATCAATGGCCTGACGCCGCAGACCAACGGGTCGAGGCTGCGGCCGCTGCCGGCTGCGCATGCCGTCAATGCCGGCATACTGGCCGGACTGGCGCGGGTTGCGGTGGCGGACCGTTTCTCCGTGCTCACCGCCTTTGTCGAGATGGGCATCCATCTGGCCGAAACCGAGGCGCTGCGCCGAGCCTGATTGCTCTGGATCGTGATGAGATTTCATTGAAATCTGATCCAACCCATTGTTGGCGGTCTCATTTGCAGCCGTTTTGCGCCCATTTGCCGAGTGCCACCTTGAAGCGCGTGCCCAGCGGGTGTTGCAGGCGCAACACCGAGACATCATTGGTGACGTAGGTCTTGGCCTGGTCGCACAGCCGCTCCTCGGTCCATTGATGACAGTTGCTGCACTGGTTGTCCCAGACGGACTTTTCCAGGCCCTCGACCGGACTGAAGTGCGGCTTGCCCTGGATGAGTTGGGCGATGCTCTTGCCGTCGATCGCCGGGTCGCCGAAATTGACCGGAACGTCGAAAAGGACTGGCGCGTCCGAGCCCAGCTTCGGAATTTCCTCACGCAGCTGTTCCAGCGCCTGCTCGCCGGCGTCCGTACCCGGCGGATTGGCGGCCGCGCCGGTGCGCGCCTGCGTATCGCCTTCGGGCGCAGCCGCGCCGGAATCGCCGACGATCAGCGGCGCCTTGAGATCGACCTTGTGAAGCACGACATCGGTGGTCAGCGAAACGTTGATCCAGGGCCGCTGGCGTCCGGCTGTGGCCTTGAACACATCCGACGTAACCCGGTTCATCGCTTCGGTGATCGAGACGTTGACCTCGCCGATATGGGCAAGCAGCGCCGCCGAAAATGGCGAGTGCTCGCCCGGTCCGTCATAGGCGAGCTGGTTGGGACTGGCAGCGAAGGCGACCAGCGTGCCGGCGCCGCCATTCTCGATCGGTATTTCGGCAAGGCCGCTGCTTGCCGTGCTGTCGTCGCCAGTCTCCTTGGCAAGCACATCGGCGAGCGGGTTGTCGCGGCAGGCGTCGAGGAACACCAGCCTGATGCTGGTCTCGCGCGACATCTGCCGCAGGATGAAGTCCACCTGCACGGCTTCGAAGTCGAGCGAGGTCTCGTCCTCCAGCGCCGCATCGACAGGCAGCAGGTAATTCCTGCCCGAGACCTGCAGGCCATGACCGGCATAGAAGAACAGCGCGATATCGGCGCCACGCACCTGCCGCGCGAATTGCGCGATCTTTTCCTGCGTCTGCGCCTTGGTGAGATCGAGGCCGGAGACGATTTCGAAGCCCAGCCCCTTCAGGCGATCGGACATTGCCTGCGCATCGTTCACCGGATTGGGCAGCACCGGCGCGTTCCGGTAATGGGAATTGCCGAGCACCAGGGCGATGCGGCGTTCGGCACTGGCCGCGGTCATGGTAATGGTCATGGTCAACGCAAGCGCCAGCACGGCGAGGCCGATGCCGCGCATGAAGTTGCCGCAACTTGCAATCATGTCCAAACGCACCGGATTCCTTTTCGGTTGACGGGCCTTCTCAGTTAAGGACCGGCTCAGTTGGAGAGCGGCGTGGCGGAGAACTCGATCCGCCGGTTCAGCGCCTTGTTCTTCGGCGTATCGTTCGGCGCCACCGGCTTTTCCTCGCCATAGCCGGAAGCCGTGATCTGCGCCGATGGAATGCCCGCAGCGATGATCGCGTCGGCGACCGCCTTGGCGCGCCGTTCCGACAGGTTCTTGTTGGCCGTCGGCGAGCCGTCGGAATCGGTATGGCCCGAAACCTCGACCTTCAGTTTCGGACATTTGCCGACGACGCCGACCACCTCGGCCAGCAGCGGGCGGCTCTTTTCATCGAGCCGAGCGCTGGCTGGGCGAAAATAGACGGCGCCGGTGCGCGACAGCACCTCGAACCTGTTCAGGCATTCATCGTCGCTGAAGGACGTCTTGCCTGCATCTGTGGCGACCGGCCCGGCATCGGCTGGGGCTGCGGCCGCGACGGCAGGCGTGGCCGCAGGCTTGGCGCCATCAGCGGCGAAGACGAAGTCGAACGACACCGAAGCCGTCGGGACGATGCTGCTGACATTGGCCGCCTGCTGGAGTTTTTCGATGTTGGGCAACAGGCCGAAATCCTCGACATGCACGGCGACCGGCGCCTCCGAGGCGATCGACACCATGCTGTCGGTGATCATGGTGACCACGACATTGGCCTCAAGGTCCTTGTCGACGCCGTGCAGGCTCATGCGAAACGGGATATGCGCGCTCATGCGCCGTTTGGTGGCGAGATCGGCAAAAGCGGCGGGATCGACTTTCGCCGTCACTTCCGCCGTCGGGAATTTGAAGGTTTCGAAGAACAGGAAGCGCATGCGGACATTGCGAAGGTCGATACCGGTGTCGACCGAGTTGAGGTCGAACGTGACCTTGGCGGCGCCATCCGATGTCAGCGTGCCCGAGAGGTTCCTGATCTTGTTGGTTTCGACAATGGTGTTCTTCTTCACCGATTGATAGGTGAGCGTCGAATTCGCCGGATCGAGCGTCCAGTTCGGCTTCGCATTCGCCACTTCCGGTGCGAGCAGCAACAGCCCGAATACAGCGGCGACGAGAGCAAGGGCGCCGACGATGCGCCGGCCCTTTGAGAACGGCATTCGTTGCCGAAAAAATCCGCCGACCTCGAACATTGATGCCCCGCCTCAGGACAACAGACCTCAGTTCCGATCACGGCTGTCGAACGCAGTGATGCCAGCGAGCATAGAACATATGATTTGGCTTTGCGAGTAGCTCCGCCTGTCTGCCCAAGGGGAGAAGACAGCTCAAAAATCCGTCATCACTGGCAGCTTAACAGGCGTCAAATCCAGAGGCGCCTTGCGCGATCACGAGCGCTTCGGCGGGCCTGTCGAACGCAGAAAATGCCATTCATAGCCTTGAATATACTACAATATTAGCAACTCCTTGACAATCGACCGAAGCTCTGGTTTCTTGACATATTAAACAAAGTTCGTTGCGTTTTTTACGGACGTGTTCCCATGTCGAGCTTGGTAGTCGCGGACCCGCGGGGGGTGTATCTCGCCGGTCTGGAGTGGGTTTTGCGGAAGGCGGGACACAGCGTTGTCGCAGAATGCCACCACACGATTGAGGTTCTCCCCTTGGTGGAGCGCCACCGGCCCGATCTTGTCATCATAGGGTTGGATGGTGTGGACCGGCAGACGGCCGGCCTTTCCGCAAGGCTGAGAGCCACCAGCAGCCCTTTGGGCATCATCTACATCCTGCAGCCAAACGGCGGATTCGACTTCAACGAAATCCCCAAGCTCGATGCCGACGGCCTGCTGATGGACGGCATCAGCCACAGCTACCTTGTCGAATGCGCCAATGCAGTGGCAGGCGGCCGAAAGTGGGTCGACGACCATATCCTCCAGCATCTGCTGACGCCGAGATCGCTGCCTCAGCGCGCGCCAAAGCTTACTGGACGCGAGACGGAAGTCGCCGGCCTTGTTTCACGCGGCCTGCGCAACAAGATCATTGCGCAGCGACTGCATGTATCCGAAGGCACGGTGAAGATGCACCTGCATCACGTCTACGAGAAGCTCCGCCTCGGCAGCAGGGCGGAACTCGCCTGGGCGACTTTTGGCGAAGCTTCCGACCATCTGGGACCAAGTCACAAAAGCGGGCTTTGATCCTACCTTCGGCGAGCTGGCAAGGCAGGCTGCGTCGACAAGATGCCGACAAAAGGCCGGAAACCCACGGCATATCGATCGATCCATACCAACGCGGTTGCCCGCGAGCGCCTGTCGCGGCTCGATCTTTCGAAGGATGTATATCGTTCGATCAGGTAGGGGCATTCACCATAACACTATCGAACCGCGAATGGACGCGTCCTCTGCGTCGGCGGCACAATGGAGGATAAACGGCCGCAATTCTGTGCGCCGGCGGATGCCCTGGGGTAGGTGCATCCGACATCGGGTGGGGGTGAACCCCTTTTCTTGATGTTGTTCAAAAAGGGGAGAATCTCCATGGCAATCGACATCACAGCTCATGACATCATCATCGATGAGAGCGCTGGCCTCACGGACAATGATATTGACCCATCCGATCCGCTGTACAGCACCAACACCACGCTGCAATATCTGCTGAATCTTGGCACCGCGCTGGAGGTCGCCTTCAAGGAGGACTTCGTGGTGGCCTCCGCGGACCCAGGGGAGACCATCACCTCGGTCGTTCTCGCCCAGGACTCTTCGGGAACTGCGTTTTCACCCACCGACGGCGCGGTCACCGGCATCCGGACGGTCGATGGCAATTATGTCTGGCTGTTCCAGGACCCGAACAATGCAGACGTCGTGATCGGCGTCATTGGGACCTCTGACCCGACCTCAGTTGGCGAGCCCGATCCATTACTCGATCCCCTCGCCTTCTCGTTTGCGCTGGACGGCGACGCGGACCTGTACCTGGTCCAGTACGTGGCGTTGATGAATCCGGACCCTGACAACGCGGACGTCGATCTAATCGATCTGGATCAGCTAGTCTACGCCTCGGTCACCGGGACCAGCGTCCTGAATTTCAGCTCGCTTGGTGACGCCCCTCCCGGACACAACAAGTGGTATATCCTCGACGCTGACACGGCGAGCACGCAGAAGATCCTGGTCACGGCTCATGACAATGGCGTACAGGCTGAAGTCAATGTCAGCACGCAAGGCCTGGGCGTCTCATCACAAGACGTGCGCTTTGGCCGTGAGCTTCAGATCGACCTGATCAACGGCGGCACCCAGAGCGCCGGCAAGAACTTTACCAACACGCCGACCGCGCCGAACTACACAGATCACATCGAGACCGTCTCCACCGCGGGTTTCTCGATTTCGCAGTCTACTCCGACCCATACCGTGGCTGACATAGAGGTCCACGCCTACAACAATGATGACAACGCGAAAGGCGCCACGTTACCGGGTGATGACAACGATGCGGAAGTCAACATCGCCTCAGTGACTTTCAAGCTGAACGGCGTGGTAACGGATGCCGCCACCCTGGGCATCACGGTTGATTACACCAACCTGGGAGTGATCCTTCACAATGTCGGCGAGGGTGTGACGGTCGATTTCACCGCAGACGCAACCTTTGACCGCTTCACTATCAAGAACATTGACGAGCAAAAAGACTATTTCGATGTCAAGGAAGTGCATTTCGGCACAGATCAGACCAACGTCGCCAGCGCAGAGGTCGGCTCCTTGATCAACTTCGACGATGACGGCCCATCGATCGTGCCGTCCGGCAATGACGTACCGACCCTGGTGGTCGGCGATTCGGACTTCGTTACCGACGACTCGACCAGCTTCGCGGCGCTGTTCACGCCGAACTTTGGCGTCGATGGACCAGCGGCCACCGACGATGTGACCTACACGCTGGATGTACTCGGCGGCGGCAGTAACGTCGCCAGCGGCGTGTTCGATACGCTCAGCGGCCTTGAGGTGCTTCTCAATGTTGTCGGCGGCGACATCGTCGGCACTGCCGGCACGGATGAGGTGTTCCGCATCTCGGTCGATGCCGACGGCAACGTGACCCTCGACCAGTCGCGTGCGGTTGTCCATGGCGATCCAACCGATCCCGTAGAGGCGGACACTCCGGTCATCCTTGCCGCCAACCTGGTGAGCCTGACCGCAACCGCAACCGACGGCGACGGCGACAGCGCGCACACCTCGGTCGACATAGGCGGTGCCTTCACCTTCGAAGACACCGGGCCGGCAATTGCTGTGGAGAACGCAACCGGTGACTACGACAGTGGCGCCCATGGCACCTGGACGCACGACCCAGGCGCCGACGGGTTCAACCTGCTGGGCGTAACGCTGGACGATTATACAATCGACTCCAACCCGACGGTAACGTCGGGCCTATCCCTGACACCGGACGCGGCAGACCCTTACACCTTCACAGGCTCGATCCACGATGACTTCAACGGCGACGGCACGGCTGAAGACGTGGACTTCACACTGACCTTCGATCCGGTCAACGGCACTTACGACCTTGACGTCGACACCCCTCCCGGAACGATCACGACCTTCGACACCACACAGGGTTCGCTGAAGGCGGGCGGTCCGGACGCGGTGCAAACGCTGCAATTCCCGCCGACCGGTCACGACGGTGACGTCATCTTCTTCAGCAATCTGGTGACCGCTCCCCTGGAGAATGGGGCGGGCAGTTTCCCGAACGACATCGAAGACCTGGTCAACAATGACCCTACCGAGGCAACGCTGGAGGGGTATGGTGCCACTAGCCTGATCAACAGCTCATCGAAGATGAACGTGTCGACTTCGGGCATCGGCGTCAACAACAACAACCTCGACGGCAAGAGCGGGGGTACCCCGCTGTTCGCCGGCACCTCAATCACCTCGGGCGACGAGAGCTTCGTGGTCAATCCCCAGCAAGACGTGGATAAGGTCACGGTCTATATCGACAACTCCGTCGGCGGCTACAACCCGGCTACGGAAGACCTCTATTACATCGTCTATTATACGGACGGTACCGTCAGCGGTCCTACCGACGTGACGGCGGGCATGCTCAGCAATGCCCCGCGCCACGACCCGCTCATTCCTGACGTCGCGGAGGGCGGGAAGTACTTCGAGATCGACGGCGGCGCGAAGCAGATCGAGGCGGTCCAGCTCATCATGGGCGTGGGCACCGTCAAGATCCCCGTGATTCAGTTCTCGCTCGAGCAGGAGTCCAACCCGGCGCCGCTCGACCTGGATTTCACGGCCAATCTCGTCGACGGCGACAATGACAGCTTTACCGACACGTTCTCGGTCCATGTCGACGCCCCGGACGGCATCATCTGACCCGACACCGGGCGGGCGCCTTTCCTGGCGCCCGGCCGGCACAATCCAAAGCATCACAATGGGGGGCGAGCCGTGCCGCAGCCAAGACCGCAGTTCGAAGAGGTAATGCATCTGGCCCGGCGCCAGGCGCCCGCCCTGCTCATCTTCAGCCTGCTTGCAAACGTCCTGATGCTCGCCAGCACCGTCTACATGCTGCAGATCTACGACAGGGTGCTGTCGAGCGGGTCGATCGACACGCTGGTGTGGCTCACCCTGGCGGTGATCGGCGCGATCGCCGTCTATGGCCTTTTGGAACAAGCCCGCCGCATGATCCTCGGCCATATCAGCCAATGGCTCGACGACCAGTTGAACGTCCCGGTGATCGAACGAGCCATGGAGGCTCGCCTCGCGGGTAGCAACGTCGAGGCCGGCCTGAAGGACGTAGCGGACCTGCGCGGTTTCGTCGGTGGCGACAGCATGCTGACCTTTCTCGACGCGCCGTGGACGCCCGTCTTCCTGGCTTTCATGTGGCTTCTGCACCCAGCACTGGGCGTGCTCGGACTCATCGGGGCGATCCTTTTGTTCTGCGGCGCGCTCGCCAATGATTTCTTTACCCGCCGCAGGAGCCAGGAAACGTCGGCAGAGCTGCGTCGCAACCAGGTCGCGGCCGGCCAATACATCGATGGCGCTGAGACGTTGCGCTCGCTCGGCATGTCGGGCTCGGCGCTGCAGCGCTGGGAAGAAAAGCAGCAGTCGTTGATGACCATCCAGGCGCAACTTCTCGGTCGCACGACCAGCATCGGGAGCCTGTCGCGCTCGCTGCGCATGGCCCTGCAAGTGGCCGTGCTGGGACTTGGCGCCTACTTTGTCTTGCGCGGCGAACTGACGGCCGGATCGATGATCGCGGCATCGGTACTGCTGAGCCGCGCGCTTGCGCCGATAGAACGCTCGATCGGAGCCTGGCGCAGCCTGGTTACCGCTCGCACCGCGCGTCGCAACCTCATGCGCCTGTTCGCGGACACCAATTCTAGGCAGGGCGGTGAAGTGACCTTACCCCGCCCGCAAGGCCGGCTAAGGCTCGAGAACGCACACTACCATGCGCCGGGTACACAGCAGGCCCTGATGAACAAAGTATCCTTCAACGTCGAGGCCGGCGAGACCTGCGGCGTGATTGGTCCGTCGGGTTCCGGCAAGACCACACTTTGCCGCCTCATGGTGGGAACGTTGCGGCCTTCGCTCGGTCATGTAAGGCTGGACGGCGCAGAGCTCGCGAGTTGGCCTTCGGACCAGCTTGGAATGCACATCGGCTACCTGCCGCAGCAGGTCGAGCTGTTTCCGGGAACGATCGCCGACAACATTGCGCGCTTGCGCGATGTCGATAGTGCCGCAGTGATCGCCGCGGCGCAGGCCGCAGGTATCCACGAGACGATATTGCGGATGCCAAATGGCTATCAAACGGAGGTGGGGCCGCATGGGGCGCGAATCTCGCGTGGCCAACGTCAGCGCATCGCTCTCGCCCGGGCGCTATTCGGCAATCCCGCGCTCGTCGTGCTCGACGAACCGAACACTGGCCTCGACGGCGATGGTGAAATGGCTCTGTTCAATGTTCTTCACCATTTGAAGGAACGGGGCTGCACCGTCATTCTCGTCAGCCACCAGACGAATCTGCTGCGTACGGCGGATCATGTCGTTTTCATGCACGACGGCACCGTTAAGATGTTCGGCACGCGCGACGAGGTGCTGGGCGCGCTGGGCGGTCACCGCAAACCGACTGCCGTGCCGTCGTCCGGGCAAGACAAGACCAGCGTCGTCGTTCCGGCAAAATTGAAGGCGGCGGAGTGAGCCATGAGCGACCGATTTAGCGACCTGTCGAAGATGATGGACATGCTGATGGCCAGCCTGCGTGACGTGCTGGACAGGTTAGTTGTCGCTGCTGGAGATCTAGCTGCGGCGGCTTCGAACCGTTTCGACAGCCTGGACGTGCCGGCGCGCGCCGCGCTGGCTGCAACTGCCACCGCGCTGTTCGTGCTCGTGCTTGTCGGGCTTGTCCGGCGGCGTTCGTCTGCATATCGCGATAGCAAGCGCGACCTGAATCGCCGGACGCGTCCAGCGCGTATACTCGGCTATTTCTCCGCGCTGTTCTTTGTCGGCGGCATCGCCCTCTGGTCAGACGTGGCCCTCCTGGCCAGCGCCATCGTGGCCCCCGGCATCGTCAGCCCGGACGGCTACCGGAAGACCGTTCAGCATCTGGAGGGCGGCATCATCGGGATGATCCACGTGCGGGATGGCGACAAGGTCACAGCGGGCCAGGTTCTGATAAGCATGAAGACGACCGATGCACAGGGCCGCTACGACGAGCTGCATGAGCGCTACATTCGCTTGCTGGCCGTCGAAGCGCGCTTGGGTGCGGAGCTTGCCGGAGAAGATCAGATCATTTTTCCCAAGGAACTGACATCGGCTGACAACCAGGCCGGGCAGAAAGTGGCCGCTGAAGAGCAGGAACTGCTTCGCAGCCGCCTTGCCACTCGCGAGGGGCGCGAGCAGATCCTCAACAAGCGGATACGGCAGATAGAGGAGCAAATCACCGGGTCCAGGGAAGTGATCGCAGCCGAGGAGGAGCAACTGGGGCTGATCGACCGCGAGATCGCTTCGGCACAGGAAATGTACAAAAAGGGATTGGAGCGCCTGCCGCGGATCCTTGCGCTGCAGCGTGCCCAGGCCGACATCCGAGCGAGCCAGGCGTCGAACCGGTCGCAGGTCGCGCGCAACGAACAGCAGATCGGCGAGACCGAGCTGCAGCTTCTCAATTTGCGGCAACAGGATGGTGAGAAAGCGAACGAGGATCTTGGCAAGGTGCGCGGCGATCTGGCCGAATTGCGGAGCCTGTTACCCTCGCGTCAGGATGTGCTGGCCAGGACTGACATTGTCGCGCCGATCGCGGGAACAGTGATGAACGTGCGTGTCACAACTGAATCTGGCGTGATTTCCAGCGGCCAGCCCCTCCTCGATATCGTTCCGAATGAGTCCAACCTGGTCATCGATTCACGGATCAAGCCGCGGGACATCGACATGGTGCATCCGGACATGCCGGCACGCGTTGTGCTGTCAGCCTATCCAACACGGCATCTTCCGCAAATCCACGGGTTGCTCACCTCGGTATCGGCCGACCGGCTGACGGACGAGAGGACCGGAGAACCCTATTTTCTCGCCAAGATCAAAGTCAATATGGCTGACCTCGCAAACCTCCATGACGTAAAATTGTCGCCCGGCATGCCTGCCGAAGTGATGATCCTGACTGGCGAGCACACACTGCTCGACTATATGCTGGCGCCGGTTCGCGACTCGCTCAATCGAGGATTCAGAGAGAATTAGAGTCTTCTACTTTCCCGTATCCCGACGCCATCCAGTCCTCCGAAAAGCCGCCCGTCGAACGATACGGCTCGAGTGTCATGGCATTGGCGATTCCTTCGCCAGCGCGCCCCCAGCAGTGTCGGGAGCGCCGCTTCGCGGAACTGGACGATCGCTATAAGCAATCCGTCCCACTGCGCTCAGCTTGACGCCAAGCCCGGGATCAGGCCGATCGGCTGGCCCACAGCACCCCACGCTCGAAGATGGTGCGCATTTGCGGCACGGAAAACTCATCCGCGGTGTGGCCGAGCGCGCTGAAGAAGACGCGGCCCTTGCCGTAGCGGCGCTTCCAGACCACGGGCATGACGACGCCGTCGATGAAGTCGAGATGCTCACCGCTGAACGTCGTCGTCGCCAGCACCTCGTTGCTCGGGTCGACATGCATGTAATACTGCTCGGAATGGTAGGCGAAACCCTCGATACCCCTGACGATCGGATCGTCGCTGATGATGTCGACACGGTAGTCGATGATGTCGCCGGGGTGCGCGACCCATTGGCCGCCGGTCATGAACTGATAGGCCGGCTCGTTGCGAAAACTGTCGCCCATTGTGCCGTGGAAGCCGGCAAGGCCGGTTCCGCCGCTGACGGCGGCGGTGAGGTTTTGCAGCTCCGGTTTCTCGATCGTCGACATGGTGATCACCGGCACGATCAGATCGATGACCGGGAGCTGCGGATCGGCGAGCGCCGATGTGCCCTCTTCTATCCGCACTTCGAAGCCATGCCCCGTCAATATATCGCTGACGACAGCGGCGCTGCGGGCCGGCGTGTGACCCTCCCATCCGCCCCAGCAAATCAGTGCCGTCTTGCTCATGCTCGTCTCTCCTTTGGTCGGCAATATTGATAGGCAAGCGGAACGCTTTTGTCTTCCTTCCATGATGGGCATTCTGGGACGGGCATTTCTGGTCGGAAATCACGACCCGGCGATGAATTCCGTGGATGAGGACCGATTGGCCGCGCTGGCGTCTTGTTTCAATACCGGGCTGCACTCAAATCAGCTGTCTTCGCGTTTGCGCAGACATCGGTCCGATGCGCCCGCAACCAGCCGGAGCCTTCCGGGGAGACCGCTTTATGAGTTTCGACCAGACGACTGTCGCCGCCTATCTGGAAGTCATCACCATCAACCTTGTGCTGTCTGGCGACAATGTCGTGGTGATCGGCATGGCGGCCGCAGGCCTCGCCAAGGCGTTGCGGCAGAAGGCGATCATCGCCGGCATTGCCGCGGCGGCGGTGATCCGCATCGTCTTTGCCGTGATCGCGGTGCAGCTGCTGGAAATTCCTGGGATCATGCTGGTCGGCGGCATGCTTTTGTTCTGGGTGTGCTGGAACATGTTCCAGGAGTTGCGCTCGGCCGGCGACGGCGAGGACGTCGACAATGAAGCCGCAGCACTTGCGACGGCGCGGCCGGCCAAGGCGCTGCGCACCGCGATCCTGCAGATCGTCGTCGCCGATGTCTCGATGTCGCTGGACAATGTGCTGGCAGTGGCGGGCGCCGCCGCCCACGACATGAATGCGCTGGTGTTCGGTCTCATCCTGTCGGTGGTTCTGATGGCGGTCGCCTCGACGCTGGTGGCGGCGCTGCTTGCCAGGTATCGCTGGATCGGCTGGCTCGGTCTGGCAATCATCGTCTATGTCGCGGGAAATATGACTCTGAACGGCGTCGAGCAGATGAGAACGGTCGACTTCCACGCGCTGCTCTCGCCAGTTGCAAGCTAGATCCTCCTGGCGATCAAATGATATCGAAAATCCGCCCTGGGTTGAGAATGTTGTGCGGATCGAACGCCACCTTCAGCCGGCGCATGGCTGATAGTTCGGCGTCGCTGCGCACGAGGTTCAGCCATTTCTTCTTGTCGAGGCCGATGCCGTGCTCGGCCGAGACGGCGCCACCGCATGCCGCCACGCCGCGATAGATGATCTCATAGGCGGCCGCCGGTTCCGTGGTGTCGACCTGATAGTGCAGATTGCCGTCGCCGAGATGGCCGAAGACGTAGATCTCGGCGCGGCTGTCGACGGCGTGGATCGCGGCTTCGGCGTTGCGCAGGAAACCCGCCATGGTCGCCAACGGGATGCTGATGTCGACGCCGATCATGCCCTCGATCGCAAACAGGAAGCGGTTGGCCTCTTCGCGCACATCCCATAGCGCACGGAATTCGCGCGGCGACTGCGAGACGACCACGTCGTCGACGATGCCGTCCTCGACCGCCTGCATCAGCACCGAAGCGAAACGCTCGCCGTCCAGCTCGGCCTGGTTGCCCTGGATCTCGGCCAAAACATAAACCGGCGCGCCGGCAGGCAGCGGCGCCGGCGCCGCCATGCCGGCAATCATGGCGCCGTAGAGCGGCGAGAAGTTTACCTCATAGGCCGAAAGCAAGGGCCCGAGCCGCTGCTTGAGCAACCCCAGCAACGCAATCGCCGCCTCCAGCGAGCCAAGGGCGCAAAAGGCGGCAACCTCGGTGGCGGGCTTGGGATGCAGCCGCAGGCAGGCGCGAGTAACCACGCCCAGCGTGCCTTCGCTGCCAATGAAAAGCTGGTTGAGATCGTATCCCGAATTGTCCTTGGCCAGGCCACGCAACGAAGTCAGGATCGAGCCGTCGGCAAGCACGGCCTCCAGCCCCAGCACCTGGGCGCGGTACATGCCGTAGCGCAGCACGCGAATGCCGCCAGCATTGGTGGCGATGTTGCCGCCGACCGTCGCCGTGCCGCGCGCGCCGATATCGACGCCGAACATCAGGCCGGACGCATCGGCCGCTTCCTGCACCATTTGCAGCGGCGCGCCGGCTTCCGCGATGATGGTTGCCGCGGCGCGGTCGGGCGCTTCGACCGCGGTCATGCGCTCCAGCGACAGCACCGCTTCGCCCGGCTGCACGCGCGCGCCGCCGGCCAGCCCGGTGCGGCCGCCATGGACGACCAGCTTCTGGCCGATACCACTGCATAGGCGCAGGATTTCGGCGACGTCGGCGGCGTTGCGCGGACGCAAGACCAGTTCGGGCTGGCCGCCGCCCTTGCCGGAGAGGTCGTCGCTGTAGCGCGGATCGATAGCATCGCCGATCACAACCGCGGCGGCATCGAGCCGACGATAAAGCTGGGAAAGAAGCCGATCGATCTGTTGTGTCATGGTGCCTGGACTGTTTCAGCGCTCTTTGTGACCGAGACTTTGATGCGCGACAATTTTCGCGTCAATTGAACAAATTTACGCACGGTATAATCTGTCATTGCGCGTTGAACCCACTGACGTTTCCTGTAAATTTCGTCTGCCGTTGCGTGGCGGACGCGCCGGCTGCAGGACCGTGGGCAGCGTCAAGGGATGACCGAGGTTCTGGCGCGTGCCAGACGAGGATTGAATGCCAATGACGCACAAGACGATGGAGGATTTCGCCCGCTCCTGCGGCGTCTCCAGGCCGACGCTGTCGAAATATTTCGACGATCCGACCAGCGTCAAGCCGGCAACGCGCAAGCGCATCGAAGAGGCGTTGCGGTCGTCCGACTACCAGCCCAATCTGTTTGCCCGCAACCTCAACCGCAAGCGCACCCGCGCCATCGGCATTGTCGTACCGACGGTCACCGATCCCTTCTATTCCGAAATGGTCAGCCGCATCGAGCTCAGGCTGCGCGACGAGGGCTACTGGCCGATCGTCATCTCCTCGCATGGCTCAACCGAGCTCGAAATGGAGGCGACACGTACCATCCTGTCGCTGAAAGTTTCGGGCGCGCTGATCGCGCCGCTCGGCTTGCGTTCGGACCGGCGCACGCTGGAGAAGCTGACCCAGACAATGCCGGTCGTCTATTTCGACACCTATCTTGAAGGCGGCACGCCCTTTGTCGGCAACAACAATGCCCAGAGCGTCTCGACCATCGTCGACTATCTCTGCCGCTCCGGCGACGCCCCGATCTATTTCGACATCCCGCATGTCAATCACAATTCGCCGGAGCGCCTGAACAGTTACGTCGCCGCGATGCGTCAGCTTGGCCAGGAGCCGGTGGTTATCGGCGACACCCGAGACTACACATGGGATTTCGAGCGCATCGGCTACGAGCAGATGGAACAGATGCTCGGGGCCAGCGGCCTGCCGGGCAAGACCAGAGGTCTGCCCGGCAAGACCGGGGGTCTGCCCGGCAAGACCATACTGTGTGCGAATGACCGCCTGGCCTTCGGCGTGATGGCGGCAGCCTTCGCGAAAGGGCTGAAGATCGGCCGCAAGGCCGATTGCGACCTGCGTATCGCCGCCCATGACGACCATCCGCTGAGCCGCTACACCTGCCCCGCACTGACCACCATCGCGCAGGATTTTGCCGCCATGGCGGGGCGCAGCGTCGAGACACTGCTCGCTTTGCTCAACGAGGATAGGGCAAACGTCGCGCCGAAGGTCAGCCTCGACGCCGCCCTGGTGATGCGTCAGTCCGCTTGAGCCTTTCCAAAGGCAGGATCGAAGCTTCGCCACGCGGCAATGGCGGCGGCAACCGCCTGTCTCGCTGCCGGGCCGTGACGGCCCATCGAGACGAAGCCGTGGATCTGACCGGGCCAGTGTTCCAGCACGACCGGCACGCCGGCCTGCTGCAGACGCCTGGCATAGGCCTCGCCTTCGTCGGCGAGGATGTCGTGACCGGCGATGGCGATGAAGGTGGGCGGCGCACCGGCGAGGCTTTCCGCCTTCAGCGGTGAGGTACGCCAGTCGCCGATGTCGGCGGCATTGCGGATATAATGGTCGCGGAACCAGGCCATGGTCGAGGCGGTCAGGCCAAAGCCTATGGCGAAGCGGCGATAGCTGTCCGTCGTCTGCCCGGCATCGGTGTTGGGATAAAACAGCAGCTGCGCTGCCGGCGGATTTTTGTCCCCCCGCGTGAGCAGGCCGAGCACCGTAGCGAGATTGCCGCCGGCGCTGTCGCCGGCAACCGCAATGCGGGCAGCCTCGATGCCGAGCTCGTCCGCGGCGCTTTGCATGTAAGCAAGTGCCGCTCGGCAATCCTCTATTGCCGCCGGGAACTTGTGTTCCGGCGCCAGCCGGTAGTCGACGGAAACGACGACAGCGACTGCCTCGTTGGCGAACCAGCGGCAGATCTCGTCATGCGAGTCGAGATTGCCGATCACCCAGCCGCCGCCATGGAGATAGAGCAGCGCCGGAGCGCCTGCCGAAGGCGCGCCCTGCCCGCGATAGATCCTGAGCCTCAGCGGACCGCCGGGTCCTGCAATGATGCGCTCGCTGATCGACGCGACCAGCTCGCGCTCGCCTTGCAGGGTCGGGAAGCCTTCATTGTAGGCACGGCGCGCCTGCTCAGGCGTTCCCGTTTCGAACGGCGGCGCGCCGGCCTGGCTGCCGAGCTCGAGCACATGCCGGGCCTCCGGATCGAGTGTCGACGGGGACGGTGGCGATGTCACGGACGAATCTCCCGTCAGGCAAGCAGGGTTGCGGCTTCGTCTTCGCCAAGCAGCGGCGGCTGGTCGACCGTGCCGTTGACGGCAACCGAGCCACGGCTTTCGCCCGAAGCCAGGATCGCCTCCATGATCTCAAGCACATGCAGCGCCAGCTCACCGGAGGCGCGCGGCTTTCTGCCCGCGGCCAGCGCGCGCGCCAGATCGGCGACGCCGAGCATGCGGTAATTGGCGCGGTCGGGCGCGGAATAGGGCCAGTTGCGGTCGCCATAGAGTTCGCTCTCGCTGGCGAAATCGGCCCAGTCGGCGCCACGCTCCGACAGCGAAACGGTGCCGCCGAACGTGTCGGGGTCGGGCAGCCTGAGCGAGCCTTCGGTGCCGTGCAGTTCGATCGGATGGTTGGAGTGTTTGAACACGTCCCAGGAGGCGCCGAAGGTGACGGTGGCGCCGGAACGGAATTCGAGCAGCGACACTATGTTGGTCGGCGTGCCGACCTTGAATGTCGTGTTCTTGAACGGCCCGTCGGCCGTGATCAGCCTCTCCTCCTGGCCGTGCGTCGCCATCGCCATGACGCGCTCGACCGGTCCGAGCAGGTTGACCAGCATGGTCAGGTAGTAGGGACCCATGTCGAACACCGGACCGCCGCCGGGCTGATAATAGAATTGCGGATTGGGATGCCAGTGCTCCATGCCCCGTCCCATCATGAAGGCGGTGCCGGTCACCGGCTTGCCGATCGCGCCGTCATCCATCAGCCGGCGCGCGCGGCGGCCGGCTGCACCCAGGAATGTGTCCGGCGCCGAGCCGATCAGCAGGCCGCGCTTCGCGGCCTCGGCGACAAGGCGGCGGCCGTCGGCGGCGGAGGTTGCCAGCGGCTTTTCGGTGAAGACATGCTTGCCCGCCGAGAGCGCTGACAACGAAATGTCGAAATGCGCCGCCGGGATGGTCAGGTTCAGCACGAGGTCGATGTCGGGGTCGGCGAGCAGCGTGTCGACGCCAATCGCTCGGATGCCGTACTCGCTGGCGCGCAGCTCGGCCATGTCAGCGGAAATGTCGGCGCAGGCGCGTAGCTCGACACCACCGAAGAGCGCTGCATTGCGCAGATAGGTCATCGAGATGTTGCCGCAGCCGATGACACCGATGCCGAGCTTTGTCTCTGACTTTCCGTGCATTTCCAGCTTTCCTCCGAAGCCAAGGGCATGCTGCACGAACCGTTGCAGTTCCCACGCCCCCCCGCAATCCGCTATACAGGATTTTAAATGTTGACGCGCGTAAAATTTTTATAGAGCTTATGAGAATTCTGGCGCGCATTGGGAGGCCGCCAGCGCGAGGAGGAGAACATGACCGGCATGAAAAAAGGCCGACGGCCGCTGCGAAGCCCGTGGGTCATGCGCGTCTTCCGTCGCGCATCAGAGACCGGGACGGCTTCAGGCATAGATCACCTTGGCCCCGACCCTATCAAGCTCACCGCGTATTGGACCGGGCAGGCCATCGTCGGTGATCACCACATCGACGGCCGACAGCGAAAATGCCTTGGACGTCCCGCTGACGCCCCATTTGCTCGAATCGGCGAGCAAGACAACGCGCCGGGCCATGCGAACGAGGTTCCGCTTCGTTCGCGCCATGTCTTCGTTCACGTCGACCACATCCAGTGACGAGTCTATCGCATGCGCTCCAACAAATACCTGATGCGCTACCAGGCCGCCGAGAGCCGTATCGGCATCGGTGATCAGCGTGCTCACCGTGTCGGGATAGACCCGGCCGCCGATCATATGAACGTCGAGCCCGGGACGATGCATAAGATGCTGCACGATATTCATGGCCGTGGCCGCGACCACGACATTGCTGAGCGGCGGTAACTGCATGGCAAGCTGCATCAATGTCGAGCCGCCGTCGAAGATGACCGACTGGTTGTCCTCGAACAGGTCCAGCGCCGCCCGGGCGATGCGCTTCTTTGCGTCGAGGTTCGTTTGCATCCGCCGCGCGAACGCGGCCGTCGTCGAATCGGTGGTCCGGGTCACCGCCCCTCCACGGGTCTTGGTCAGCAGTCCCTTGCGGTCCAGTATTTCGAGGTCGGAGCGCACCGTGACCTCCGACACGCCAAACCCGTCCGACAGGTCCTTGATGCGAACCTGTCCGCTGCGTTGCACCTCGCCCAGGATCGATTGGCGTCTCTGCTCCGACAACATTGCCCTGCCCTTGCCTGCCTGCGCCGAGCAATCGCGCCGGCCTCGGCTCACCTTACCGGAAATATGCAGATTCGAAAGCTTTCGAAAGATTGTTTTTCTTTTTTCTTTCGGAAACACTGGATCGAGCATTTTTAAACCAACCGATCAGGGAATTTTGGACTCATGAGCCTAGGAACCAAGGTGCGCCTCGCGCGCCTCTTCTCGCATCCATCGGGGAACCTTTTTGGCGGCGCGGTCGACCACTTCGTCGGCTATGGCGACGTGCGCAAAGGCGGCCTTGCCGACCTGCCGGGTGCGCTCGCACGCGTCATGGCGGGGAAACCCGACTATGTCAGCATCCAGCCTGGCACTGCGCGCCATCTGTGGCCGCAATATGCGGGCAAAGCTTCCCTGGTAATTCAGGCGGGCTGTTTCACCGCGGACGATCGCATCAGCGAACTGATCGCAACGCCCGAGGATGCGGTGCGCGCGGGCGCCGATGCGTTGGCCGTGGCCATTCCGGTGCGCGGCGCGACGGAGGGCAAATACATACGCTGGCTGACCGATTCGGTGAATGCGGCGGCCCGCTACGGCATGCCTGTGGTGGCGCATATCTACCCTCGCGATTTCACCGACGGAGCAAAGATCGTCTTCACCCCCGACGAGATCGCCTATGCGGCGCGCATCGGTTACGAGTCCGGCGTCGACGTGATCAAGATCGGCTACACCGGCGATTTCGAGTCGTTCCGGGAGACCGTCCGGACCTGCCCGGTGCCGGTTGTCATCGCGGGCGGTCCAAAGACCGATACGCTGCTCGGCGCGCTTCAGCAGACGGCGGACGCCATCCGTGCCGGCGCGCGCGGCGCCGTGGTCGGCCGCAATCTCTGGGGGCACGGCGATCCGGAGAAGGCAGCGCTTGCCTTTCGCGGCGTCATCCATGACGGCCTTTCGGCGCAAGACGCCCTGGCGAAGGCGGGTGCCTGAACGATGCCCACCATCCCCTCGATCCTCGGCTTCGGCGCTATTGCGATCGACGACATCGTCTACGTCGATCAGCCATTGTCGGCGGGCAAGGGTAAGGTTCTGCAAAGTACCCGCGCCTTCGGGGGAAATGTCGCGACGGCGCTGGCCGCCGTCGCGCGGCTCGGCGGAACCGCCGGGTTCGTCGGATGGCTGGCCAGTGCCTCGGACAACGCGGTGCAGCTCGATCTCGTGGCGAGCGGTATTGAAACCGCATTCGCGCCGCGCCATCCCGACGCGCGCCCGGTGCACTCGCGGATCACCGTCGGCTCGGACGGGGAAAGGTTCATCGCGTATGACGACGACGCGATGCTGGGCACCGCTCCGGACTTTCCGGACGATATCCTCAGCCGCGCAACCGTCCTGATCGTAGATAGCTATGCGACCGGGTCGCTGGATGTCGTGGCTCGGGCTCGCGATCTCGGCCTTGCGATCCTCGGCGATATCGAATGGAGCAGCGGCCCCGCCACGGAGCGGCTGATCGCGCTCTGCGACCATCTCATTGTTCCACTTAGCTTTGCACGGACTGCCACGGGGCGCCGATCGCCTGCCGAGATGCTCGATGCCTTGTGGTTGCCATCGCGATCCGCCGTGGTTCTGACCGATGGAGGCAGGGGTGTGTACTATCGCGGCCGTGAAGAGACAGGTCTCTGGCACCTGCCCCCGCACCGGGTTGCGGTCGTCGACTCCACAGGCGCGGGTGACTGCTTTCATGGCGCCTATGCCCATGCGTTGACGCGCGGAGCCGACACCGCGGGCCGGGTGGCATTCGCGGCCGCGGCGGCGGCCGTTTCGATAACGGGGCGTGGCGGGCGCGAGGCGCTTCCGACCGAGGACCAGGTCACGCAACTCCTGGCATCGGCGAACGCGCCGTCAGCAGTCGACCTGAAAAATGCGCATGTGGATGCTGGAGCATGACCTGAAACGATCCGACGAAACATTTCGCAGGCGAACACAAGCCCAGGAGAATCATAAAAATCAGGGCTTATACTTGTGGAGGGAGGAATATGGCAGAAGTCATTCTTGAGAAGATCTGCAAAACCTACGGGAACAGTTTTCGCGCAATCGACCAGTTGAACCTGTCGGTCAAGGACGGCGAGTTCTTGATCCTCGTCGGGCCTTCCGGCTGCGGCAAATCCACGGCGTTGCGAATGATCGCGGGGTTGGAAGACATCACCAGCGGCAGCCTTCGGATCGGCGGGGTCGACGTCGTCGACATGCCGCCCAAGGACCGCGACATCGCGATGGTGTTCCAGAGCTACGCGCTCTACCCGCATATGACGGTATCCGAAAACATCGCCTTTTCGATGCGGCTGGCAGGCAAGCCGAAGGCCGAGCGCAAGAAGCGCGTGGACGAGATCGCCAAAACTCTTCAGCTGACGTCTTTGCTGGACAGCAAACCCGCGAACCTGTCAGGCGGGCAGCGTCAACGGGTTGCCATGGGCCGCGCCATGGTGCGCGAGCCGGCCGCCTTTCTCATGGACGAGCCGCTTTCCAATCTGGATGCGAAACTGCGTGTGCAAATGCGCGCCGAAATCACCAGCCTGCAAAAGCAGCTCGGCGTCACGACCATTTACGTGACCCACGATCAGATCGAAGCGATGACGATGGGCGACAGGGTCGCGGTGCTGAAAGGCGGTGTGCTGCAGCAGGTCGACACACCCAAGAGGCTCTATGAATCGCCGGTTAACGCCTTCGTTGCCGGCTTCATCGGCTCTCCTTCGATGAACCTTTTCGAGGCGACCCTGAAGGGCGGCGAGCTCGCTTTTCGCGACTTCGCCGTCCGGCTGCAGGATGCAGCCTTCGTGCGCAGGCCGGCCTTGAGGTCGTATGCGGGGCGCAAGGTCGTGTTCGGGATCAGACCGGAGGATCTTTATGACAGCAGCCTTGAATCCGGTCGCAAGTATCAGACGATACCGGCCAGGGTGACCTCGATCGAGGAACTCGGCTCCGAACAGATCGTCCACATGAACATCGACGCGGTCCGGGTGGACTCCGGCGATCCGGATGCGGTGGACGATTTCGGCCTGGCATCGAACGCGGTGGCGAGGTTCGAGCCGATCAGCGCCGTCCGCTCCGGCTCGGAAATCCGGTTGGCCGTGGATGATGCCAAGTTCCATTTCTTCGATCCCGAAACGCATCTGGCGATCTGAAGATCTGCGGAAGACCGCGGGCGGGAGCGAGGTGCCTGCGGAAGATACAAGAAGGCTTCTGAATGAACAGACGACCGTCCGCATTGTGCGGCCGATCTTGAAGAAGGAGGAGAAAATGATGTTTCGGATACGACCCGCGATGCTGAAAATAGCCGCGGCCGCATGGTTGCTTGGTGCAACCGGCGCCATGGCGGACACGACGCTGGAATTCACCCAATGGTGGGAGCCCGAATTGCCGGCGGGATCGCTCAGGGCAATCATGAACGACTTCGAGGCTGCAAACCCCGGCATCAAGGTGACGCTGGTCAGCGGTCCCTATGCGACCACGCGAGACCAGATCTCGGTCGGCGCCGCAACCGGAACGCTCAGCGACGTCGTCGGTCTCGACGGCGCCTGGGTGAACAATCTGAACGCGCAGGGTGCGCTGGCCGACATGAACCCGATGATGGATGCGAGCGGGTTCGACAAGACCCAGGTCGCGGATATCATCAAGGTGGACGGCAAGGCGGTGATGTTTCCCGTGGCTTCGTTCGTCTATCCGGTCTTCGTCAATCTGGACCTCGCCGCCCAGGCAGGCGTGACCAAGCTGCCGTCGACCCGCGCGGAGTTTCTCGAAGCCGCCAAGAAGATGACCCATGCCGACAAGAACCAGTATGGCTGGGTGCTGCCGCTGTCGCTGCAAACGCCGTCCGGTGTCCAGAACGACCTGATGTCGTGGGTCTGGGCCTCGGGTCAATCGATGATGGTTGAAGGCAAGCCGGCTCTCGAGGGCAAGCCGGTCGTCGATATGCTCACCTTCGTCAAATCGCTGAACGACGCCGGCGTCATCTCGCCCGGCATTGCCACCAAGACCGAGCAGGAAAAGGTCGAGGAATTCGTCAACGATCGGGTCGGAATGATGATCGACTCGCTCGCGCATGTGAATCTCATCCGCAAACGCAATCCCAAGCTGAACTTCGACCTCATCCCGGTCCCAGTCGTGGCGGACTACAACGGCAAGCGCGGCCTTCCCTATGCCTCCTGGGGCATCGGCATCTCTGCCGCCTCGAAACATCAGGATGAAGCCTGGAAGCTCGTCCAATATCTGATGAGTGAAAAGGTGAATGCCAAGCTTGTGTCGCTTGCAAACGCCTTCCCGGGGAACGTCAACGCCAAGCCCGATTTCGTGACCTCGGACAAGGCTTTCGCCAAGGCTTTCGAAATCTTCAAGACCGGCTATCTCGCCAACGAGTTCACGGGCCTGCCGGTGGCTGAAGACCTGATGACCCAGTTCGACGTGGAGGCTCAGAAGATGCTTGCCGGCGAGCAGTCTCCGGAACAAGCCGCAACCAACGCTCAAAAGGGCTGGATGGCGAAATTCTGAGCGGCCCATTGCCCGTTTGCTATCTTCCACCGGGTGGCCCGGCCTCGGCCAGGCCCCCCGTCAACAACGGATCGCAATTTGAGATGGACCTGTTTTTGAAGCGCACCTTCCTCCTGAAGGCACATCCCAGGGGTCGCACATGACCGGGCAGAAGCGCTCCCACCATCGACTGAAACGAGCGGTCGCACCCTATCTCTATCTGTCACCATCGCTCCTCATAATCGGCCTTCTGATGCTGCTGCCGATGGTGACGGTGATTGGCTATTCGTTCCAGAACAGCGCGGTGCTGCGTCGCGACCCGTCCTTTGCCGGACTGAAACACTACCAGGCGATCTTTGCCGATCCGGTGTTCTGGGCCTCGCTGTGGCACACGCTCTACTTCACCTGCATGAGTGTCGTCTTCCATATGACCATCGGCATGCTCTTCGCACTCATGCTGAACAGCGACCGCATCAATCCGACGCTGCGCAACATTCTGCGCGTGCTGTACATACTGCCCTGGCTGTTCACCGCGGTAATTATCGCGGTGATCTGGCGCCTTCTGCTTGAGCCGAATGGTGTCGTGAACAGTGTTCTCATGCAGATGGGCATCATCGGTTCCAAGGTCGAGTGGTTTTCCTCGCCCGCGACCGCGCTGCACGCCGTCACCTTCGCCAATATCTGGGCGGGCTACCCGCTTTTCATGGTCAGCCTGCTCGCAGGCTTGCAGGGCATTCCCGAGGATTTCTACGAGGCCGCCGATATCGACGGCGCGAAGGCCTACCAGAAGTTGATCTTCATCACCATTCCGCAGCTGATGCCGATCATCATCAGCATCTCGCTGCTCGACTTCATCTGGACCATGCAGGTCTTTCCATTGATCTGGATAACGACGGGTGGCGGTCCGATCTACTCGACCGAGGTCCTCAGCACCTACACGTACAAGCTGGCGTTTTCGAGCTACAACCTGTCGCAGGCCTCGGCGAGCGCCGTGGTCATCCTGCTGATCTCTCTCGGCCTGACGCTGTTCTACATCCGCTATCAAAAGGCTCGGTAGTCACATGAGGAAAATGCACACGCCGAAAGACAGGCTGATCACCGCCGCGCTCCATGTCGCGCTTGCCGCAGGGCTCTTTTTCGCGGCCTTCCCGATCTACTGGATGCTGAGCAGCTCGTTCAAGTCGAACACCGAAATCTTTGCCCTGCCACCAACCGTCCTGCCGAAGGCCTTCACGCTGGAAGCGTATGCGGCCATCCTGGGCGACCCGGTAAAGCTGCGCTTCTTCTTCAACAGCTACTTCGTGGCCGGAGCGGTGACCGTGCTGACGGTGCTGATCGCCTTGCTGGCGGCCTATGGGTTCAGCCGTTTCAATTTCCGCGGCAAGGGCAGCCTCAACACTCTCATCATCAGCACGCAGACGATCCCGCCGATCACGCTTTTGATCCCCTTCTTCGGGCTTGTCGTCTCGTATGGCATCTTCGACACCTATGTCGCGCTGATCCTGACCTATCTGGTGTTTACGCTGCCCTATGCGATCCTGCTGATGACGGGATATCTGAACACCTTGCCCCGCGACCTCGATGAAGCGGTGGCTGTCGACGGCGGCACCAGTTGGACCGCACTGTGGAGGGTGATCGCCCCGATTTCACTGCCTGGTATCGTGGCGACGTCGGTCTACACCTTCCTGTTGTGCTGGAACGAATTTCTCTTTGCGCTGACACTGACGAAGTCGACGTCCATGCGCACCGTCCCGATCGGCATCCAGTTGTTGATGGGGCAACACGCATTCGAATGGAACCAGATGATGGCGATGAGCGTGCTCGGCTCGCTGCCGCTCCTGGTCATCTACCTGGTTGCCCAGAGGTTCTTCCTCGCCGGCATGACCGCCGGGTCGGTCAAGTAGGATGTCCCTCCAACGGAGGTGGAATCAAGGAATGAAAGGATGACCGTGAAAGACCTGGAAGTCGGTTGCCAGACCTTTACCTGGGAAATGCTCGGCGACCGTTTTGCCGGCGGCCCGGACGATCTGCTCAAGGCGATCGCCGATGGCGGCTATGCCGGCATCGAGATCACCGACACGATGATCGGCCGCTATGCCGCCAAGCCAGCGGAGTTCGCCGCCGCGCTGAAGTCATCCGGGCTGACGCTCGTCTCCTTCGCCTTCGGCTCCAAGAGCGGTTTCACGCTCAGGGATGAGATCGGCGCCGACCTGGAGACCGCCAAACGCTGGATCGACTTCGCCGCCGCCTTTCCCGGCGCGCTGGTGTCGATGGGCTCGGCCACGATCATTTCCGACGGGCCGCGCGACGACAAGTTTGCCATCGCCGCCGAGGTCTACAACAAAGCCGGCGAGCTCGGGCGCGAGGCCGGCGTCCAGGTCGCGGTGCATCCAAGCTCGCATCACAACACGCTGCTGTTCGACCGCGCCGACTACGACCGCATCTTCGGGCTGCTCGACGCCTCGCTGGTGGGCTGGGTGCCCGACACCGGCCACATCTTGCGCGGTGGCCAGGACATGGCGGATACGCTCACCACTTATCGCGACCGCATCCGCTATGTGCATCTGAAGGATGTCGACGCGAATGGAACCTGGGCGATGCTCGGCAAGGGCGTCTGTGACACGGCGAAGGTGATCGAGATCGCTGGTGCTGCACCCAATTTCAACGGCTGGCTGGTGCTGGAGGAAGAGTCCGAAACGGCCGCCGCCGACCCTGCCGGCGCCGTCAAAACCAACCGCCAGACAATGCGCGGCTACGGAGCCTGAGACGATGACGACGAACAAGCCCCTGTCCGGCCCCGCAGCAATTGCCGCCCTGCCGCGCAACCGGCTTATCGGCGAGTTTTCGCTGTGGTCGGCCGACCTCGCCAATATGGAGCGCGATTTGAAGCGCATCGAGACCCATGCCGATGTCCATCATATCGACGTCGCCGATGCCCGCTTCACCCCTGGCTTCCTGTTCTTCCCGGACCTGGTGGCGCACATCGCCAAGATCACCGCAAAGCCTATCCATGTCCATTTGATGGTCGAAGCCGAGATCGTCGAGGAACAGACGCGCCAGTTCATCGAGGCCGGCGCCGACCTGATCAGTGTGCACGCCGAAAATGGCGAGACCGGTCTGCGCGCCGTGAGACTGGCGCGTGAACTCGGGGCCGAGGCCGGCGTGGTGCTGCGGCTGGAAACACCGGTCGCGGCCGTCACGCCCTTCCTGCCGGAAGTGGCGTTCGTGACGCTGCTCGGCACTTCCATCGGCGTCAAGGGCCAAAGCCTGTCGGAGCAGGCGTGTCCGCGCCTGATCGAGGCGCGCGTGCTGATGCGCAAAGCCGGCCGCGAGGCCGACATCGTGCTCGCCGCCGATGGCGGCATCCGCCACGAGACCGTGCCCTTACTGCGCGCCGCAGGTGCGGAGACCGTGGTGCTGGGCTCGCTGGCCTTCGGCGATCCCGACCTTGCCCGGCGCATGGCCTGGCTGCACGGGCTGGAGGTCGCCGCCTGATGACCAAGCTTGCGCTGGCCTTCGATCTCGGCGGCACGGCGCTGCGCGGTGCGCTGGTCGAAAGCGATGGCCGCATCGTCGCTCATGCTTCGGCGCCGACGCTTGCCGGTGCGGGATCGGAGGCGGTGATCGGCCAGATCGTCGCTCTGGCAGGCACGCTGCTTAAGGAACACCCGCAGGCAAACGTCGCCGGCATCGGCGTCGGCGCGCCGGGGCCACTCGACCCCAAGGCGGGGATCGTCATTGCGCCGCCAACGCTGGCCGGCTGGCATGATGTGCCGCTGATCGACATTCTGGGGCGGCATTTCGGGCTGCCGGTGCGGCTGGAAAACGACGCCAATGCGGCGGCGCTCGGCGAATGGCGTTTTGGCGCCGGACGTGGCAGCGGATCGCTGGTGTTCGTGACTGTGTCCACCGGCATTGGCGGCGGCGTCGTCGCCGATGGCCACATCTATCACGGCAGGCGCGGACTGGCGGCCGAGATCGGCCACATGACCATCACCGGTGAAGGCGACCGCTGCTTTTGCGGCGCCATCGGCTGCTTCGAGGCCGTTGCCTCCGGAACCGCGCTCGGCCGCCGCGCCACGCGACTGACCGCGCCGGGCGACGGCTCGCTCTTACGACGGCTGTCAAATGACGGCGACGTCTCGGCCAGGCATGTCGTAGAGGCTGCCAAGGCCGGCGACGCCAACGCTCTCGACCTGATCGAGGCGGAAGCACAATGGCTGGGCATCGGCTTCACCAATCTCTTGCATCTCTATTCGCCCGATCTGATTGTCATGGGTGGCGGCCTTTCCAACGGGTTCGACCTTCTGGCACCGGCGATCAGAGCGGTCATCCAGCAGCGGGCGATGCCGGCCTATCGCGACGTGCCGATCGTGCAGGCTGAACTCGGCGACCGCGCCGGGCTGATCGGCGCCGCCAGCCTGATCCTGTTGGAAGGCGAACCGGGTGCGCCGCTGGCGATGGCGCAGGACGACAAGGACAGAGGCGGGACCGCCGATGCCACGGAGGCACGCCATGGCTGAACTCGAGCTGCGCGGCGCGCGCGAAGATGGTGAATGGTCCAGTTTGAATGCAGCGCCAAGGTCCCCGAAGAGGACCCCTACCCTTCGCGATTCCAGCTGGCGTATTTTCGGATCGTTTGCCGCTTGTCTTCCGACAAGCCAACAAGGAGATTCTCCTCGAGATAGCCTTGCCGGATGAGATTGGCGAAGACCTGTATTAGCTGTGAATAGCGATAGTCGAACATCTGGTCGATCTTCCGTCGCTGCTGCCGCAGAAAGTCTTCGACATCCCATATTTCGGAAGGCGTTGCCGCAACGTGGGCCCTGCTCTTGAGTTCAGCCAACGTCTTGTCGAGCGCCACCTTCAGCGCTGCGTCATAGGCAGTGCGGGCGACTTTCTTTTCGGACGGAGACCATTTCTCACCAGCGGTCATCGACTGTCTCTATCGTGTTCGCGGCGGCCGTCATCCGGTAACCCTGGGACGCAGGACCCCGCCTTTGGGACAATCTACTTTCCGCAATGGTGATCGTTGACCTTGTTCAGCGCATTCGCGTCCGGCCCGACCCGGTCGTAAGAGCACGGGCCGGCCGCCGTGGTGATCAGCATTTTGTCATAGTAGCGCGGGCCGCCGAACAGGGCGTAGATGAGGTCGCGATGGGCGGGGACGTAGCGTTCGGGTTCTGGCTGACGATGGCGATGCTTGTCTTTGGCGACAGCCGCTGTGGACAGGCTGCAGCCGACAGCGAGAGCGAGCATGCAGGTCGCAAAGATCTTGGTGGTCATCGGCAGTACCCCTTCTGACGGTTCGGAATCGCAGCATATCCAAAAGCGCCTGCCGAACAAAGGTTCCCTCGCCGGCATTGCCGGCCGGTGCCGAGATCAGCCCGCACTGCGCGCGCGCCGCCGTTCGGCTGCAACCAGGAGGTCGACGAAAGCGCGCACCTTGGCCGGCCTGAAGCGCGCCGGCGGGAAGACGGCATGGATGCCACCGGACGGCAAGGTCCAGTCCGCGAACACCCGCACCAGCCGGCCGCGCGCAATGTCGTCGGCGACACTGTAATCCGGAAAGATGCCGAGGCCGATGCCGGCCAGCACGCAGGACAGCACGCCTGGTGTCTTGTCGCAGCTGACGACGGGGTTGAGTTCGGCCAGCACCGTTTCCGTGCCCCTCGAGAACAGCCATTGGCCGACCCCGCGCAACTGGGCGTTGCCGACCCAGGGCAGCGACTTCGCCTGCCTGGGGCTGGCTTCCCCAGGCAGCCTGGCGGCCAGTTCCGGGCTGGCGACGACGAATTGCTGCAGGCTGCCCAGCCGCCGTGCCAGATTGCTGGAATCGGCAAGCCAGCCGACGCGGATGCCGAGATCGATCTGCTCGTCGACCAGGTTGCTGACCGCATCGTCGAAGATCGTCTCGACCCGCATTTTCGGATATTTTCTGAGATAGGCGGCGATGGTCGGCGCCACGACCTTCTCGCCATAGTCGAGCGGCGCCGTCAGCCGCAGCGTCCCCGTCGGCTGCGCCGCGCGCTGCGAAATGTCGCCATAGGCTGCCTCCGCCTCGCGCAGGATGATCGCGGTCCGGTCATAGAACAGACGACCCTCTTCGGTCGCCGTCACGCGCCGGGTCGTGCGCCGCAACAGCGTAGCGCCAAGCTCTTCTTCGAGCTTGCCGACCTGATGGCTGACCACAGCCTTGGCAACATCGAGACGGTCGGCAGCGGCCGTGAACGAGCCGGTCTCCACCACGGTGGCGAAGTAAACGAGCCGGTTGAGATTGAGGAGTTCGGTCACAGGCCGCTCATTGTCTGATTTTATCAGACAGTTTGTATGATTGATCGCTATTTTTCGCAAGCGGTCCAGCTGTCATCTATCGGGCAACAGAATGAGGCCGCCATGACCAATGCAACCCTAACCTATCTTTTCGACCCGCTCTGCGGCTGGTGCTATGGCGCCACGCCGATGCTGGATCGACTGGCCGCCGGCGGGACCGCGCTCCAACTGCTGCCGGTGGGGCTTTTCTCCGGTGCCGGCGCGCGGCCGCTGGATGCAGGTTTTGCCGCCCACGCCTGGGACAATGACCAGCGCATCGCGCGGCTGAGCGGACAGCGCTTCAGCCAGGCCTATCTCGACAATGTGCTCAATGTCAGCGGCACCTTGCTCGATTCTTCCGCTGCCACCATGGGCATCAACGCCGCCGGGCTGGACGACTGGCGCCAGGAACTTGCGGCACTGAAGGCGATCCAGCATGCCCGCTATGTCGACGGTCGCGATATTGTGACGGTTGACGGCGTCGCCTCGGTACTGACCGACGCCGGCATGAGCGACGCGGCAAAGCTTTTGAAAGCGCCGACGCAGCCGTTTCTGGCGAAGCATGACGACCTGGTCAGCCGCGGGCGGATGTTGTTCCAGCGGCTGCATGTCAATGGCGTTCCCGCGCTCGCGGTGATCGGCCAAACGGCGCCGCGCCTGATCGGCGCCAACGCGCTGTTCGGCAGCTACGACAATCTCGTCGCTCACATCGAGGCGGCGTAGGCCCAGAAATTCTCCCCAGACGAAATTCTCCCCAGACGAAAGGAAAATCCCCATGAAAATCGCACTTATCGGCGCGTCCGGCCAGGTCGGCTCGCGCCTGCTTAAGGAACTCTCCGATCGCGGTCACAGCGTCACCGCCATTGCCCGGCATCCAGACAAGATCGCGGCACTTCCGGGCGTGACTGCCAAGAAGGGCGACGTCTTCGACAAGGATGGCCTTGCCGCCCTGATCAAGGGGCATGACGCGGTGATCTCCTCGGTTCATTTCCTCGACAGCGATCCCGATACGCTTATCGCAGCCGTGCGTGCTTCCGGCGTCAAACGCTACCTCGTCGTCGGCGGCGCCGGCAGCCTTGAGGTTGCGCCCGGCAAGCGCCTGGTCGACACGCCGACCTTCCCTGATATCTACAAGGCCGAGGCGCAGAAGGGCGCCGACTTCCTCGACACGCTACGGACGGTCGACGATCTCGACTGGACCTTGCTGTCGCCTTCGGCGCTGTTCGTCGCCGGCGAGCGGACCGGCAAATACCGCATCGGCAAGGACACGCTGCTGACGTCCGACAAGGGCAGCAGCATTTCCTTCGAGGACTACGCCATCGTCATGGCCGACGAGATCGAAAAGCCGGCGCATATCAAGCAGCGCTTTACGGTCGGCTATTGAGCGCACTTCTATTGACAGGTGGGCCACTCGACGGAGTGGCCCGCGTCGGTTCCTATCGACGATAGTGCCATCGGAGTCTCCGATGGCACTATCGCTTTCTTCCGTTTCCACTCCTGCCGCCGGTCTGCGACTCTCGCCGGAGCGGTTCAGGACAGGAACGGAAACATGGCAGACATCGCAAAATCGAAAATCGCTATCATTGGCGGCAGCTCCGGAATGGGGCTGGCGTTGGCAAGGCGGTGCCTGGACTCAGGCGCCGAAGTCATCATAGTCAGCCGCAGTGAAGCCAGGCTCAAGCGTGCCGGCGAGGCGCTGCAGAACCCTTCCGCTTTGAGCGCCGTCGCGGCCGATATCGCCAGGGAGGATCAGGTCGCTGACCTGTTCAAGCGAATTGGCCGGCTCGACCATATCGTCAGCACCGCCGCCGATATCGAAGGCGCCTATGAGCTATTGCCTTCAGTCGACCTGAAGGCGGCGCAGCGGGTCGTCGAAAGCAAATTCTACGGGCCGCTGCTGCTCGCCAAGCATGGCGCGCCGCAGCTTTCGGCCAACGGCTCCATCACCTTCACCTCAGGCATCGCCGCCTACCGGCCGGCGGCGCGCGGCTCGGTCGTTGCCGCTGTCAACGCTGCGCTGGAAGGGTTGGTGCGGGCGCTGGCGGTCGAGCTGGCGCCGGTCCGTGTCAACGCCGTCTCGCCGGGCTGGGTCGACACGCCGATCTGGAGTTTTGTGGCCGGCGACAAGAAGGACGAGACGCTCGATGCAATGGCCAGGCGCCTGCCGGTCGGCCGCGTCGGACAGCCGGACGACATTGCCGATGCCATCGCCTTTCTGATGGGCAACGGTTTTACGACAGGGACGGTTCTGCATGTCGAGGGCGGTCATCGGCTGATCTGAGCGCAGCGAAATTCCTGGCCGCGGCCGCCAGCAGCAGTTTCAGCGCCGGCGGCTGAACCCGCCGGCGGCGCCAGACCATGACCAGCGACGCCGTGCGGGCCGACCCCGGCCACGGCAATTCGACGATCTCGCCGCGATCGAGCGCGTCGGCAACGGCCAGCCGCGGCACCAGGCCCATGCCGACACCAGTCGCCACCAGGCCCGCAATGGCGCCGATGCTGCCGACTTCGGCGGCAAGTTCTGGCGCTGCAATCTCGGCAAAGGCAGTGTCGAACAGATGCCGGTAGACGCATCCGGTTTCCGTCACCACGAAACGCATCGCGGCGAGCGCGGCTAGGTCGTTCTGTCGCGATGCGGCCGCATGCTCAGCTGATGCGACAAGGACCAGCGGCTCGGCCGATATCGTGCGCCTGGCCAGGCGTTCATCCAGACCGCCCTTGTCGAAACAGAAGGCGACGTCGATCTCGCCTTCTTCGAGCTGCCGCAGCAGGGCATCGCTGCCGGCGATTTTGAGCCGCAGACCGATCTCCGGGTGGTCGCCTTGAAAGGCCGCCAGCCATTGCGGAAGTTTGACAGTGGCAATCGTCTCCAGCGCGCCGACCGTAACCGTTCCGGCGGTCATTCCCGTCGTTGCCTCGACCGCAATACGCGCCTCCTCCGCCAGTTGCAGAATCTCTTCCGCATAAGGTTTCAGCGCGTCGCCGGCCGTCGTCAGGTCGAGGCCGTGGCGCGAGCGGATGAAGAGGACGACGCCAAGTTCGCTTTCCAGCGACTGGATCTGGTCGCTGACGCTCGACTGCGCCAGATGAACCTCCCGCGCTGCACGGGTGATATTACGGTGCCGCGCCACGGCGAGGAAGGTCTTGAGCAATCGTGGGTGCATGCCGTTTCCGGATCTGTCTCTGTTCGACATTTCGGGCTTGGCTGGTCCACTTGCAACCCTGGTCCATTTGCAACCCCGGTCCATTTGCAACCCATTGACGCCGGCGTCATCAGGTTGCGGCAGACCGAAGGGCCAGAATTTCGCGGCAATGACCCGCAAGTTTTCCCACGGCCGGCGCGGTGGCCCAAGAGATCGCCTCTGGCAGATCGCATCGTACGTATGCTCTATGCCAAGCTGATTTCCAGCACCGATGGAAGGACCGACATGACCCGCCCGCAAGGAACCATCGCCCCGATCCTGACACCGTTCGAAAATGACGGCCGGATTGCTCGTGACTTGTGGATCTCACACGCCAAATGGGTGCTGGGCCAGGGCGCGCATTTCCTGTCGCCGTTCGGCACCACGGGCGAGGCACTGTCGCTCTCGCTCAATGAGCGCATGCAGGCGCTGGAATGGCTGATCGAGGCCGGCATTTCGCCGGCGCGCATGATGCCCGGCACCGGCGTCACCGCACTCCCCGAAACCGTCGAACTTTCGAAGCACGCGGTCGGCCTCGGCTGCGCCGGCGTGATGGTGCTGCCATCATTCTTCTACACGGCCGCCGGGGATGAAGGCCAGGCGCGCTACTACAGCGAGCTGATCGAACGGGTGGCCAACCCGGCGCTGAAGATGATTCTCTACCACATCCCGCAGAACTCCGGCGTGCCGGTAAGCCCTGCCCTGACCGCCCGGTTGAGCGCGGCGTTTCCAGAGACGGTCGTCGCCTACAAGGATAGCGCCGGCGACTGGAACAACACGGCGGCGGTGATTGCCGCCGCACCCGACGTCGCGGTGTTCCCCAGCTCGGAGGCGCAACTGACCAAGGGGCTCGCCAGTGGTGCTGCGGGCTGTATCTCCGCGACCGTCAATCTCAACGCTGCGGCCATCCGCGCCCTCTACGACGCGACGATCGCTGGCCAAGACGTCACGGAAGCGGACGCCGCGATCAGGGCGTTCCGCAAGGTGATCCAGGATGCAGGCCTGATCCCGGCAACGAAGGCCGTGCTGGCGGTGCGCTCCGGCGACAAACGCTGGCTGAACCTGCGCGCCCCGCACCAGAATGCAACGCTGGAAAGCGGCAAGGCGCTGCTCACGGCGCTCGGTCCCGCAGCCGATCATATTGGCCGCAACTGAGGCTCAGCACAGCGTCGAACCGCCACCGAGCGCCACGACAGCCAACGTCCGTCCCGATTTCGTGGAGTAACGTGCCGAGTGAAGCCCGGATTGTCTCCTCACAATGGAGCCGCTTTGTTCTACACAAACCGAGGCAGGATTCGCGCAACGGCATGACAACCGGATCGCTTATCCCAGGCCAGCTTTGAAAGCCCGGCAGATCGATCCCATGGAGATGCCTTCATTGGCAGAATAAACCCCCGCCTTGCCGTCTAGCGGCGATGCGTTCTCGACATATTTGTGATGGATGCCCACGACTTTCCAATTGCGATTGAACACCGGGCTGCCTGAGCTGCCATTGTCGGTCGGCGATCGATAGTGCATGCGCTGCGGCTTTGCTTCCGCCAGAGGCTCGAACGCCACAAGCCGGCCGTCGAGGAACGAAAAAGAAATTTCCTGCCCCAACGGATGGCCAATAACGACCGCGGTTGGATCGGGCGGCATCACCAACGGCAAATCCACCACTTCCAAAGGATCGATGTCGGATACGTCGTTGTTGAGCTTCAACACGCTGCAATCGTGAGTTCCTACGGAAAGACACTTCACAATCTTCGCCACCGTGTAAACCTTGTTGCCGGGCTGAAGCTGGAACGTGACCTGAACATCTCCCGGCAATGCGGCCCCGCTCTGCGATGGATCGCTGACCACGTGAGCGTTGGTTATCACGACCTGCCCGATTGCGGGGTCGAGCCCAATGTCGGCCGCGGAGACGAGGAAGCCCGTGCCAAGGGGGGCAAAGCCGGAACGAATCATCGCGATCGATTCAGCCGACTTCATCGCAAATCGTAGCGCCACGAGTGAGACCGGGGGCGTTGTGCCGATCAGGGCCTGAAGCTGGTCGGCATTGCCTTTCGTCAAATGGAAGCCTCCCCCCATCTCCACGAGAGCGTCCAGAACGAGGCCTCCGATTATGGCGCCTTCCTCGATCTCGCCAATGCGCCATATTTGCGAAAGCTGCCGATGCGCGCTGGCAAGGGTAAAATTGTCGGTGCGCTCGGACCCGATCGCCTTTTGATACCAATCACGCGCCCCTGCATAGTCCTGAAGCGCTACGCACATCTCGCCTGCCGCTGTGGGGATCCACGGGTCATCGTTGCCGTCGCCGCGGTAGTCAGCTGCCATGCGTTTCAGAATATCTTTGGCAAGCTCGGTCTTCGAGCCGAAATCATGGGGCAGCTCGTGGCTTTCAGCGAGATGTGCCACGGCAACGATCTGCGTCCCGTGCCATGCCAGCATTCCGACATCGTCGGGATTGGTTTCCAATCCTTTCGAGTAGCACTCGTAGGAGCTCTTTAATGCTCTCTTTGCTACATCGAGGCGCTTTTGTCCTATCGCCTCATAGGCAATGTCCTTCCATGCCCTCCCGCGTATGCCGTGAATCTCCGACGCTTCCTTGGCGAACTCCTCGGCCGAGGCCTCCAAAGCAAGATTTCCCAGAATGCCGATTGCGGCCACCTGATTGCCGCGGTCGACCAGGGCTTGCGCATAGATGGTCCAGATACGCGGCGTGCAGTAACCGGCCTTGATGAACGTCTCACCCAGCATCTGTATCTGGTCGTCCTGCGGTTGCGCCGAAGTTCTTTCATCAGCGCCGCGCCAAGCGCCCCCGCGCTGTCCGAAGGCTCCGGCAGGGCCATCCCCAGCCGCTCGCAGAGTTCTCGCAGTTCCCTCAGATCATACCTGCGATTGGCCGAAATTGCCTGTTCGATGAGTTCCTTGTAGTCGTCCATTGTCTTGTTCCCCGTCCCTACGGCTCTCTTGCCTGTGTCATTCGGTCCGCCGCCGGCCCGTCAGCCGCAATGAAATCATAGGGGCTGCGAGATATCCCTCGATCTGAAGCAGCGCAGTACGTCTCCTGCCGGCACTGCGCTTGCTCGCAGCTGGTTCGCGGCAACACGGCTTCCGGAGAAATCGTCCCGGGTTAAGTTGAGGGGTATGTCATGGACCATATCCTTGCCTCCATTCTGGTGGGTAGTCGCTACATACGGGAGATCCACTTGCGCCAGGGCCCGAAGCATAGGTGTACCAAAGTCGGCTACCTATAGTGGATATTTTCTTTCTACCGCAGGCAGCACCGCCTGGCAGCGATTGGCCGCCTCGTGCAGTGCGCGCTACCAGCGCTGGCCGGCGACAATGCCGCGCTCCGGGTCCAGATCGAGAAAATAGCCGTCCCAGCCATTGGAAATCAGCCAGTCGCGTATGGCACGCGCCTCGGCATTGTTGCGGCTCGAATGGCTGAAAAAATGCGTGACACGTTATCGCCCCTCAGCGACAATAAATTCTGACATCACATCGTCATGCGGGGAAAGTTTATAGAGAAGAAATAGGAAAGAAACAGAAACAAATAGACGGATAGCCAGCAACTGACAGAGATTGGCCTCGTAAAGCATGCAGGAGCCAACGCGCGATCAGATGGTGACCGCATGGCCGTCCCACAGGCAATCCGGCTGGGCCCGAGCAGAATGTTCACGCTTCCAGGCACAGTGCGATGCCGCCATTGGCCCTTGAACGGTCAAAATCGAGGCGTACCATCGCGGTATCTGAAACTGAGTCTGTTTTCATTCGTCTGGGCTAATGTCCGGATCGGATTGGGTATTTTCCTTGGCAATGGATGCAACCCGCGGCGCAGCGATGCGCGGCAAATCGTTTGCCCATGTGGCGGAGGCGTCCTGGGGCAAGGGCCTCAGCACGCTGCTGCGCATCCTGCGCATGACGTTGCGCCATCCCTGGCAGGTTGCGATCACCATCGCCTCGACCTTCATCGCCGCGACGCTGCAGCTGTTCATCCCGCGCCTGCTGGGCCACGCCATCGACCAGGCGCAAGGCGTGATGGCTGGAGGCGGCGGCGCGGCGGCTGAGCAGGCGCTGTGGACGACGGCGATCACCTTGCTCGTCGTCAGCATTCTGCGCGGCCTCTTCACCATGGCGCAGAATTATTATGGCGAGGCCGTTGGCCACCGCACCGGCTATGAGCTGCGCCTGGCCTTCTACGAGAAGATCCAGCGGCTGAGCTTCTCCTTCCATGACCGGGTGCATACCGGCGACCTGATTACGCTTGGCCTGCTCGACCTCGACGGCGTGCGCATGTTCTTTTCCACCGGCATATTGCGCGTGGTGCTGCTCGGCGTGCTGATCGGCGTCGGCTCCTATCTCCTGATCAGCACCGATCTCGAGCTCGGGCTGCTCAGTCTGAGTTTCGTGCCGTTCGTCGCCTGGCGCTCCTCGGTCACACAGCTCAGGCTGCGCAGCACCTGGCTGACGCTGCAGGAGCGGCTGTCAGTGCTGAGCCGGGTGATGGACGAGAACCTCGGCGGAATCCGCGTCGTGCGCGCCTTTGCGGCGCAGCGGCATGAGCTGGAAAAATTCGACCGCGCCAAGAAGTCGGCGCTGGAGCTTGCCGACCAGCGCGTCGACATCCGCGTCTCTAACACCAGCGCCATGAATTTTTCCTTCCTGGCGGCCATGGGCCTGGTGCTGTGGTTCGGTGGCCAGAAGGTGATCGCGGGCCAGATCAGCGTCGGCACGCTGGCGCAGTTCCTCACCTTCATGACCATCCTGCAGATGCCGGTGCGCCAGCTCGGGCTGATGGTCAACTCGTTCGCCCGCGCCTCGACCTGCGGCACAAGGCTGTTCGAACTGCTTGACGCCGAACTTGACATCGAGGATGCGCCTGATGCCAAGGATCTCGTGGTCACCGAAGGCTTGCTGCGCTTCGACAATGTCGGCTTCCGCTACGCGGGCGCCGGCGGCCGGCCGGCACTGTCGGGCATTTCCTTCGAGGCCCGGTCCGGCGAGACCGTCGGCATTGTCGGCCCGCCGGGCAGCGGCAAGTCGACCATCGCGCATCTGATCCCGCGCTTCTACGATGTGACGTCAGGCGCGATCACCATCGACGGGCAGGATATACGCGAGGTCACGCTGCAATCGTTGCGCAAGGCGGTCGGCGTCGTGCAGCAGGACGCCTTCCTGTTCACCACCTCGATCGAAAACAACATCGCCTATGGAAATCCGTGGGCGCGCGAGACCCGCATCGGGCAGGCGGCTGAATACGCCCAGTTGCACAATTACATCATCGGGCTTCCGGCCGGCTACACCACGGTCGTGGGCGAGCGCGGCTCATCGCTTTCCGGCGGCCAGCGGCAGCGCCTGACCATCGCCCGCACCCTGATGCTGCGGCCTTCGGTGCTGGTCTTCGACGATTCCACCGCGGCTGTCGACGCCGGCACCGAGCAGCGAATCCGCACCGCGATGAAGCGCTTCGCCAAGGACCGCGTGACGCTGATCATCTCGCACCGGCTGAGCTCGCTGATGCATGCCGACCAGATCCTGTTCGTCGAGAATGGCCGCATCGCCGAGCGCGGCATGCACCAGGAATTGCTGGCGCTGGGTGGACGCTACCGCGCGCTTTACGACCTGCAGCTGCGGCCGGACGACGATTTGCCGGTGGCGGTGGGAGCCGCATGATGTCGACACAGAACGACGACCAGAAGGAAGACACCAGCCGGCGGCCCACCAGGGCCGTCGTCGGTTCGCACCGCGACGAGGAAGAGGTCTTCGGCAAGGTCTACGATCCGCGTATCGTGCGCCGCATCTGGAGCTTCGTGAAACCGTATCAGGGCCGGATCTTCATCTCGGTTGCCGCCGTGCTGGTGTTCACGCTGACGCAATTGGCGATCCCGCTGGTCATCCGTTACGCCATCGACCACGGCATGGCCGCTGGCAAGGCCGACAGCTCCGTCATGAACTGGGCGATCGGCGCCTTCGCTCTGATCATCCTGATCAACTATGGCGCCAGCTATGTCCAGGAAAGTGTCGTCGGCAAGGTGGCCGAGAATGTGCTGTCGGATTTGCGCCGCGCCATGTTCAGCCATCTGCAGCGCGTCTCGCTGAGCTTCATGGACAAGACCGAAGTGGGACGGCTGATGTCGCGCCTGCAGGGCGACGTCAATTCCATGCAGGAATTCCTCGAGACGTCGGTCATGTCGGTGGGCGACATCGTGCTGCTGTTCGGCATCGTGAGCGTTCTGTTGTGGCTCGATTTCCGGCTCGGTCTGCTGACGCTGTCGACCATGCCGGCGCTGTTCATCGTGCGCCTGTTCTGGCTGCCGCGCGCCAAGGTCGCCTTCATGGCCGCGCATGAGACCAACTCGATCGCCAATGGCGCGCTGGCGGAAGGCATCCATGGCGTGCGCACTGTGCAGAGTCTCGAACGCCAGCACGTCAATTTCGACCTCTATGACGAGAAGGTGCTGGCCAATCTCAGGGCTCACCTGACCTCGGCCAAATATGCGCAGGTGATGGTGCCGATCGTCGACACGCTGACCGGCATTGCGATGGCGACGGTCATCGTCGTCGGCGGTTCGATGGTGCTGTCGCACAGCCTCGACATCGGCGTCATGGTGGCGTTCCTGTTCTACATCCAGCGCTTCTTCGACCCGATCCGCTCGCTCACCATGCAGTACAGTGTCATGCAGCGCGCCATGGCGTCGGGCCAACGCATCTCCGAAGTGCTGGACGTGCCGGTCGACGTTAGCGACAAACAAGGCGCGGTGGCGCTGACGCGCGACATGGACGGTTCGGTCGAGTTCAGGAACGTCACCTTCGGCTACCGGCAGAACCAGCCGGTGCTGAAAAACATCTCCTTCCGCGTCAATCCGGGCGAGACGGTTGCGCTTGTCGGCCCGACCGGTTCGGGCAAGTCGAGCTGCATGGCGCTGGTGCACCGCTTCTATGATGTCTGGTCGGGCGAGGTGCGGGTCGGCGGCCACGACGTGCGCGACGTGACGCAGGATTCGCTCGGCGACCAGGTGGCGATGGTGTTGCAGGAGCCATTCCTGTTTTCCGGCACGGTGCTGGAGAACATCCGCTACCACAAGACATCGGCTACCCGCGAAGAGGTTGTGCGCGCCGCGCAGGCCGTCGGCGCGCACGACTTCATCGAGCATTTGCCCGATGGCTACGACACCGAGCTCGAACAGCGCGGCGGCAATCTGTCCCTCGGCCAGCGCCAGCTGATCAGTTTCGCCCGGGCGCTGGTCGCCGACGCCAAGATCCTGGTGCTCGACGAGGCCACGGCGAGCATCGATTCCTACACCGAGATGCTGATCCAGAAAGCGCTGGTCACGCTGCTGGAAGGCCGCACCGGGCTGGTCATCGCGCACCGGCTGGCGACCATACGCGGCGCCGATCGCATCATCGTTCTACAGAACGGCGAGATCGTCGAGAGCGGAAATCACGAGCAGCTGATGGCGGCCAAGGGCCTCTATGCCAGGCTCTACAACATGAACTACGCATCGTTCGACGATATTGCCGAGGAAGACATAGGCGCGCCGGCCGGCAAGGCGACGTGAGCTGCTGCCGGTTCAGCTCGACTGGGAATGGTGCGGGGCCAAAACTCGTCGTCGACCAATTCGGCTTCAGATGACGACACGTTTCAGCTCGCCTTCCAGCGTAAGCCCGGCGTCAAGCCTGCCGCGCGTTCAGGTGGAGGAGCGGCCGGCCGCCTAAAGGGCAATCCCGCGTAAATTCTGAATTCTACGCGCCGCCTGGCGCGATGCACGCGCAGCTTGCGCCTGAACCTCAGCAAACGCCGTCATGATGGCTTTCGTTCCTTAGCCGTCGGATGAAAATCGCCGGGGAACAGGAAGGCTTGCTGGGAGTTTAGTTCTTCGAGCCGCGCCGTGAACGGCGCGGCAGCGAAGGAGACGGCATATGGGCCTGGGTACCATTCTTATTATCATCCTGATCATCGCGTTGCTCGGCGGCTTCAGCGGCCTCGGCGGCGGCCCCTTCTACGGCACTGGTTACTATGGCGGCGGTGGCCTCGGGCTGGTGCTGATCATCGTGATCATTCTGGTTGTTCTCGGGCGAATATAGCGTCGCCATTGGCGGCCGCCGAGTTCTACGGCGGCCGCGTTTTCGCCTGACATCGAGGTTTGAAGACATGGCAGCTGAAGACATTGCTGGTCCGGAAACACTGGGCCGGCCTCGGCGCGAGCGAGAGCGAACGCGACGAGCTGGGATATCCTAATGGTGGCACGATCCGAAGGCGGCGGGCGTAAGCTGCAGACCCCGACACCCGCCTGGCGGCCGTGGCGTTCATCGAGGCGGATCGGACGCTTCGAGGAACCCAGGACGGCGACGAGGCGGGTTCGGCCTTTCTCGCTCTTGTCGACAAGGGCAGCATCGGCCTGAAGGCCGCAATGGCAGGCACGCCTTACGCCTGAACGCGGTCAACCCGCCGTAACTCCGCCAGCAGAAACACCACCAGCACGCAGCACAGCAGGCCAAGCGACGATGGCAGTCCCTGATGTCCGGTCAGTTGCATCGCCAGCCCGGCCACGGGTGAGCCGACGATGCCGCCTACCCCCCATACGAACGCGAAGGCGGCATTGCCGGCGATCAAGGCTTGACCGGTGAAACGCTCGCCGAGCTGGATCAGCGACAGCGTGTAGATCCCGAACGAGACCCCGCCCCAGACGAAGAAGAGCGGCCAGATAAGCCACGTAGCGAAGAGCAACGGCAACAGCAGGCAACCGGCCAGGCAAGCCAGGACACAGAACAGCATCATCGGCTTCGAGCCAAACCGTTCGGCGGCGCGCCCAAGCACGACCTGCAGCACGGCATTGCCGGCGATGAAACAGGTGATGAGCGAAGCGATGCGCTGCTCAGTGCTGCCGAGCGCGGCACCATAGACCGCGAACAGCGAAAGCAGGACTTGCTCGAAGGCGGCAGCCGTGAAGACTGCGAACAAGAGCAGCGGCGCCAGCGCGAAGAAGCCGCCGACCGACACCGCTTCGCCCTCACGCGGCATGTCGGGCAGGCGCGGCGCGACGGCAAGCACGATCAGGCCGCAGACAAGGAAGGCCGCGCTGCCGATGATGAAGGGTGGCCATCCTTGCGTGCCGACCAAGCCTAGCGACAGCGGGCCGAGGCCAAAGCCGGCGGAAACGATGGAGGAGTATAGGCCCATGATGCGGCCTCGGCGTGCGGCGGGTGTGATCGAGACCAGCCAGGTTTCACTGATCACGTAAAGCGGATTGGCAAAGAAGCCGAGCAGGAAGCGCAACGGCATCCAGGCCCATACATCCTGCGTCCAGGCAATCGCGATCAGGACGGTTGCTGCCAGGATCGAACACACAACCGCAAAGCGCGCCGCGCCCACCCGCCGGACCAGCGCCGGCGTGAAGAGCGACGATATAATGAAACCCAGAGGCGTCATCGCGGCCGAGAGGCCGATAAGGCCCGGTGTCGTCCCTTGCCGTTCCAGGATGAAGCTGAGCAGCGGATACGTCAGCCCCTGTGCTATGGCGAACACCGTAACTGTCGCGATGATGCCGGCCATCGCGGCCCATGCGATGTGGTTCTCCGGCGGTGACGTCGCGTCTTCGGCGCTCATGCCGACTTCGAAGCAGGATCGGCACGTTCCGGCAAGGGCAAATGCCGGCAAAGTGCCGCGGCACGCCCAAACAGGCGGTCGGGTGTTATCCGCGACATCAGCTCACACTTGCCAGAAGCGTTTGACGATTTCGGCCTCGACCTGGCGTCTGGTCAGACCGATATCGTCGATCAGGTGCGGATTGGCCTCCGCCATCTGCTTGAGGTCCCAGCGAAAGCGTATCCGCTCGCGCCAGGCCGCGATCATGCCCCGCGGGCCTGTCGGACGCCGGCCCGATGACACCGCCTTTTCCGGCAAGGCTGCACGAGCAGAAGCAAGGGTATCGTTCATGGCAACCTCCATTCGGTTTGAGGGGCGACAGCCCTCTGCTTGAAAGAGGTTGAATTCTGCCGCATGCGGACGGCGCCGTAATTAAGCCCGGCCAAATAGTTCTCAAAAGTTCCAAACCGGCTAGAGCACCTCGCCGTTTCATGGAAACGGCGAGGTGCTCAACTCTTTGTTTTGACGCCATACGTCCGTGAAGCGCTCCGCCGCGCTTTCCCGTGGGAAAACCGCCTTCACACCTTTCCTGGAATTGCTCTATAGATGCGCGTTATGCAGGGATCGCGCTTTGCCTTTGGTCCGTTCGTGCTTGATCCGGGTGCGGGAACGCTCCTTCGGGACCAAGTTCCCGTCGCCGCCGGCCACCGCGGACTGCAGCTGCTGGCGGCGCTCGTCGCCCGGCCCGGCGAGATCGTGGCCAAGGCCGAGTTGATGGATGCGGCATGGCCAGGCACCGCCGTTGAGGAAGGCAACCTCACCGTCCAGATTGCGCAATTGCGCAAGCTGCTGGGTCCGGCCACGAACGGCGGAGAATGGATATCGACCGTTCCGCGCGTCGGCTATCGCTTCGCCGGCGCCATCGAACAGCTCGGCGACGAGAAGCGACAGGCTTTGCCGCTGCCCGCCAAACCGTCGATAGCCGTGCTGCCCTTTGCCAATTTCAGCAACGACCCCGAGCAGGAAGCCTTCGCCGACGGGTTGACCGAAGACCTGATCACCGACCTGTCGAGGATCGGCGGCCTATTCGTCATCGCGCGCAACTCGACCTTTGCCTACAAGGGCAAGGCGGTGGATGTGCGCGAGGTCGCCAGGGAACTTGGCGTGCGCTATCTCTTGGAGGGCAGCGCCAGACGCGCCGCCGGGCGCGTGCGCATCAACGCCCAGCTGGTCGACGCGCTGAGCGGCGAGCATTTGTGGGCAGACCGCTTCGATCGCGGCCTGGAAGATATTTTTGCCGTTCAGGACGAGGTGACGGCCAAGATCGTCGAGGCGCTGCTGGGCCGGCTGCGCGCGCCGCTGCCGCGCAACCGGCCCCGAAATCTCGAGGCCTATGATCTGTGCGTGCGAGCCCGCAACCTGATCGACGTCTCGCCGGAGACGGCGCGCGAAGCGCATCTGTTGCTGACGCGCGCGCTTGCGCTCGATCCGGACTATGCCGAAGCCTATCGCTGGCTTGCCATGAACCACTGGATGGGATGGGTGCATTGGGGAGAGCCCATTGAGCCTGCCCGCGGCCTTGCCCTGGAACTGGCGCGCAAGGCTGTGGCGATCGATCCCAACGATGCCGGCTGCCACTGGGTGCTTGCCAACCTGCTTGCCTATGAGCGCAGATTCGACGAGGCGGATGTGGGATTTGCCAAGGCGTTCGAACTCGACCCGAACGAGGCCGATGCCTGGGCGACATTGTCCGACATCGCGATCCTGGCCGGGCGCGTCGAGGACGGCCTCGACTATATCAGCAAGGCGTTCCGGCTGAACCCGTTTCCGGCAAGCTGGTACTACCTGACGCTCGGCCAGGCGCAATATGCGGCGCGCGACTATGAAGCCGCGGTCGAGACGACGCGCCGGGACGAGACGTATCGGACAAGCTCGCGCCGTTTCCTTGCGGCAAGCCTTGCGCAACTCGGCCGGATCGACGAGGCGCGCGCCGAGGTCGACTTGTTCCTTGTCGCGAACCCACATTTCACCACCCGCCACTGGGTCGAGACGGAGCCGTTCCGCGACACTGCCACGCTCGACCATTTCGTCGATGGCTTCCGAAAGGCCGGCCTTCCGGAGTGACGGACCGGCGTGCTCGATCGATGCCAGGCACCGTCGGTTGCGGATCAATCCTGCCAATGTTTGCACGTCGCGAGGCCGCTCGACCGATCTTGCTTCCGCGAGCAGCCATCCAACAGCGATTGCAGCGAAGCGGCGCGCGAAACCTCTGTCACGGTGAAGCCGGCTGGAACGGCCACGATCGATCCGGCCACGGGTGAGCGCTGGGTGGCGGCTGGCGACTGCCTGTTGCGCTCTCGTCTGCAATGCCGGCATCACGGTCGCCGTGGGCAATGATCGGCTTGCCTCATTGAGCTTTTAGCGACGCGCTCCGACAACTCGCGATGATTTTTCTAGATGCCATTTGTCGAAGCACGATCTTTTCCGAAAGCCGGTTCCCACTTTTCGGGATCATGCTCTAGCGGCTGTCTGTTTCTTGTTGCTCGCGTGATCGGAAGTCACGCGCACAACCTGATTATCTGAGCGCCCTTTAGCTTTCCTTGTTTGAGGTTGGCGGCGGGAGTAATAGTCGCCACGGAATTGCGAGGAGGAAAAGATGACGCTGAACTTCGACCCGAAGGCGAAGGCCACGGCGTTGTACCATGGCGAATTCCGACCGATGTTCATTGGCGGCAAGTGGGTCGCGGCGCAGTCCGGCCACGGCATGCAGGCACTCAATCCGGCAACAGGCGAGGTGCTGGCGACAGTGCCGCGCGGCGGGGCTGCCGATATCGACTCGGCGGTGGCCGCCGCGCGCGCGGCCTTCGAAGGCCCATGGTCCAAATTCTCGCCCTACGAGCGGCAGTGCGTGCTGCTCAGGATCGCCGATCTCTTCGAGACGCATTGGGAAGAGCTCAGCGTTTCCGACACGCTGGATATGGGGCTGCCGATCACGCGCACGCTCGCTAACCGGCGCCGCGTCATCGGCATGCTGCGCTTCTATGCCGGCATGGCGACGGCGCTGCATGGCGAGACGATCGACAATTCGATTCCCGGCGAGATCGTCACCTTCACCCGGCGCGAGCCGGTGGGCGTCGTTGGTGCGATCATTCCCTGGAACGCGCCGACCGCCGCCTCGATCTGGAAGATCGCGCCGGCGCTGGCGACGGGCTGCACCATCGTGCTGAAACCGTCCGAGGATGCGTCGCTGACGCCGCTGCTGATCGCGCAACTGATGCAGGAAGCCGGCGTGCCCGACGGCGTCGTCAACGTCGTCACCGGCACCGGGGCCGAAGCCGGTGCGCGGCTCGCCGAACATCCAGACGTCAACAAGATCGTTTTCACCGGATCGACGCTGACCGGCCAGGCCATTGCGCGGGCAGCCGTGGCCAACCTCAAGCGCGTTTCGCTGGAACTCGGCGGCAAGTCGCCGATCATCGTCTGCCGCGACGCCGACATCGACAAGGCTGTTCCGATCGCGGCGATGGCGGTGTTCGTGCATTCGGGCCAGATCTGCATTGCAGGCTCGCGGCTGTTCGTGGCGCGCGAAATCCATGACGAGTTCGTCCGCCGGCTCGCCGATTTCGCCGGCAGACTGCGGATCGGCCATGGCATCGAGGCAGAGACGGAAATCGGACCGCTCATCAATGCCAAGCAGGCAGCCAAGGTGGAGGGCTATATCAGGGCCGGCAGCGACGAAGGCGCCGAACTGGTCGCCGGCGGCTCGCGGCTGACCGGCGAGCTCTACGATGGCGGCAACTTCATTGCGCCGACGGTCTTCGGCGCCGTGTCGGACCAGATGACCATCGCGCGCGAGGAGATTTTCGGCCCGGTCATTTCGGCGATGCCCTTCGACTCGCTCGACGAAGCGGTGGCGCGTGCCAATGCGACGCCCTATGGCCTGGCCGCCGGCATCTTCACAACACATCTGGGCACCGCGCACAAGCTTGCGCGCCGCGTCAAGGCCGGCTCGGTCTGGGTCAACATGTACCATGCCATCGACCCGGCGGTGCCGTTCGGCGGCACGAAGATGTCGGGTTATGGCCGCGAGGGCGGCATCGAGCATCTGCACGAGTATCTGGAGACCAAGTCGGTCTGGATCCAGACCGACTGATATTCGCGCGGCGTACTCTGCGAATCACGATGAAACCACAACGGCCAGGACGGCGGCGCAGTCACCGGCTTTGACCAGGCCGGGGAAATGCCGCGCCGCCAGAATGCCGGACATTTTTGCCCGGATTTCCTGCGGAGCGATGCCGGTGCGGCCGGTGGAATGGATGCGCGCCAGCACCGAGCCTTCTTTCACAGGCTCGCCGAGATCGACCATGGTTTCGATCATGCCGTCCTCCTCGGCGAAGGAGAAACAATCGCCTGACGGCATGTCGAGCCACTGAGTTCTGCCCTTCTCGACCGCACCATCAACAATGCCGGCATGGCGCAGCACATTGCTGATGCCGCGCCGCGCGATCCGCACAGTCTGTGCGCGCGAGGTGCCGCCGCCGCCAAGCTCGGTGCTGACGAAGACCTTGCCCATTTCCTCCGCCGCCGTGTCGTACATGCCGACGGAGTCGATCTCGATCATGCGCATCGAGAACGGGGCAGAGAACGCCGCGACCGCATCGAAGGCTTTCTGCTCCAGCACCTTGTCGGGCACCGTGTGGGCGGCACAGAAGGGCACGAAATCCAGTGTCTTGCCACCGGAGTGGAAGTCGAAGACGAGGTCGGCGCGGGGCAGCAATTCGCGCTGGAAATAGTCGGCGATCTTTTCCGTCACCCTGCCGTCGGGACGGCCGGGAAAGCTGCGGTTCATATTGCCCTTGTCGATCGGCGATGTCCGGGTGCCGGCGCGAAAGGCCGGATAGTTCATCGCCGGCACGATGATCACCGTGCCGCTGACCTGTTTGGGATCGAGCGTGCGGGCGAGATCGTAGAGCGCCAGCGGCCCCTCATACTCGTCGCCATGATTGCCGCCGGTGAGCAGGGCAGTCGGCCCCTTGCCGTTGCGGATGACGCAGATCGGGATCATCACCGAGCCCCACGCCGAGTCGTTGCGGCTGTAGGGCAGGCGCAGGAAACCATGTTGCACGCCGTCCTTGTCGAAATCGACGGTCGGGGCGATCGGGGATGGGCGAAGGCTAGGCATCGGGCTCAATTCTTCACCACCAGTTTGCGCGGTACATTGGCGAGGCACTCTACACTGGTTTCGGTGATCAGGATGGATTCGGTGATTTCCAGTCCCATGGTCTCCAGCCAGAGACCGGTCATGAAATGGAAGGTCATGCCAGGCTTGAGTTCGGTGCGGTCGCCGGGGCGCAGGCTCATGGTGCGTTCGCCCCAATCCGGCGGATAGGAGAGACCGATGGAATAGCCGGTGCGGTTGTCCTTGACGATGCCATATTTCTTCAACACGGCGAAAAAGGCGTTGGCGATGTCCTCACAGGCATTGCCGGGCTTTGCCGCCGCCAGCCCCGCCTCCATGCCTTCCAGTGTCGCCTTCTCGGCATCGAGGAATTCCTGTGTCGGCTTGCCGAGAAAGACGGTGCGCGACAGCGGGCAATGGTAGCGGTTGTAGCAGCCGGCGATCTCGAAGAAGGTGCCCTCGCCCGACTTCATCGGCTGGTCGTCCCAGGTGAGATGCGGCGCCGAGGCGTCGGCGCCCGACGGCAGCAGCGGCACGATCGCCGGATAGTCGCCGCCGATGCCATCGACACCGCGCGTGCCGGCATCGTAGATCTCGGCGACCAGATCGCATTTGCGCATGCCTACTTCGATCTTGTCGACGATGCGCTGGTGCATGGCTTCGACGATCCGAGCCGCCTTGCGCATATAGTCGATCTCGGTTGAACTCTTCACGGCGCGCTGCCAGTTGACCAGCGCTGTCGCGTCGACGAAGCGGGCGTTGGGCAGGTGCTTCTGCAACGCGGCGAAGGCGGCAGCCGAGAACCAGTAATTGTCCATCTCGACGCCGATGGTCAGCTTGCCCCAGCCGCGATCACTGAGCACTCTGGCCAAAAAATCCATCGGGTGGCGCTCGGTCGACTGCACGTAGTGGTCGGCATAGCCGACGATGTTGTCATGCGCGAGATAGGCGGTGCGCTTGGCGCCATTGGCATCCTGGCCGCGACCGTACCAGACCGGCTCGCCCGATGGTGGCACGATCACCGCCTGATGCACATAGAACGACCAGCCATCATAGCCGGTCAGCCAGGCCATGTTGGATGGGTCGCTGATAACAAGCAGATCGACGCCTTTCCCCTCCATGGCTTTTCTCGTCTTGGCGAGGCGATCCGCAAATTCGCCACGCGAGAATTTTAGGTTCGGCTGCATTGTTCTTGGTCCTCGTTTGTTGGGCCTGGAGCCTGTTTCAACTTTGTTGGAAACAGGCTCGTCGTTCTTGTTTGAACGTGATCTCTGGGAAAAACCGGGTTCCACTTCCGGATCACGCTTTGGCCAGCATCAGCTTTCAAAAATGGTTCCGGCATTGGCCGCCCGCGCCCGGTTGCGAGCGAGCGTGGCGATCGCCGTATCCTGCACGCCGGTGCCGGTGAGGTCGGCGATGGTGATGTCGCTGGGTGAGCGCCTTCCGTGCCGTTCGCCGGCGATGATCTGGCCGAGTTCGGTGACCGCGGCATCGGCTCCCATCACGCCCGATGCGATGGCGTGATGCAGTTCTCCCAGACGCCGTGTCTGCTTGGCGCTGTCGGCGACATAGAGATCGGCCATGCGCAGGATCGCCGTCGCGATCTCGTTCTTGTGTTCGGCATCCGAGCCCATAGCGGTGATGTGCTGCCCGGCAACGACAAAGCCGGCCTTGATCAGCGGCTCGGTCGACGGCGTGGTGGTGACGATGATGTCGGCGCCGATGGTTGCTTTGGCTGCATCCGGCTCGGCGCGCACGAGAATGCCGAGCTTTTCGCGCAGCGCGCCTGCGGCCGTCTCCGCCTTGACCGCATCGCGCGCCCAGATACGTGCCTCGGCGATCGTCCGCACCAACATGAGCGCTTCGAGTTGCAGCCCGGCTTGCACGCCGGCGCCGAAGATTGCGGCGACGGACGAATCCGGCCGCGACAGATGCTTCGCCGCGACGGCGCCGGCAGCAGCGGTGCGGACATCTGTGAGATAGCCATTGTCCAGCAGCAGCGCGTCGACCACACCGGTTCTTGCCGAGAGCAACACCATCATGCCGCCCCCGCTGGGCAGACCGAGCTTCGGATTGTCGAAGAAGCCGGAGCTTATCTTAACGGCGAAACCGTCTATTCCAGGCACATAGGCCGACTTCACATCGACCTCGCCGCGCTGCTCGTGAATGTCCAACCGCAGGATCGGCGGCATCGCCACCGGCAATGTGGCGAGCGCGCGGAAAGCGTTTTCGACGCAGGCGACCGCGTCGAGATCGAGCGGCACGATTGTGCGCAGTTCCTTCTCGGTGAGGATGGTCATCGGACTCATGTGTCGCGCTCCGTACTAGCGCGCACCACGAAGGATAGTGTTCCGTCACACCCCCCTCTGGCCTGCCGGCCATCTCCCCCGCAAGGGGGGAGATTGGACTGCACTCCTGCCTTCGCCAATCTCCAGCGCAGCAAGAACAGCGACCGCATCGAAGCTGCCGATCTCCCCCCTTGCGGGGGAGATGTCCGGCAGGACAGAGGGGGGTGGGCGGGAATTCGGCGTGGGAGAGTTTTCATGCCGCGCGCTCCGCGATTGCGTCACCGCAGACGATCTTGCGATGCGTGTTCATGTCGATATTGCGGCCCGAGAGAAGAACGACCACCGGCCCGGTCGCCTTGACCTTCCCGGCAAGCAGCGCGGCGATGCCGACCGCGCCGGCGCCTTCGACGATCTCGCGCTCCTGTTCATAGGCATGGCGGATGCCGGCGGCGATCTCGTCCTCGCTGAGCAGGATGACGTCGTCGAGCAGATCGCGGCACATGGCGAAGGTCAGCCGGTTGTCGAGACCGATGCCGCCGCCGAGCGAATCCGCCAGCGTCGGCAGTTCTTCCACCTCGACCGGGCGACCGGCATCTAGGCTCGCCTTCATCGCAGCACCACGCGCCATCGAAACGCCGATGATTTTTGTCCCGGGGCTGACGCCCTTGACGGCGGCGGCGATGCCCGAGGCGAGTCCACCACCTGAGAGTTGCACCAGGACGAGAGCGGCGTCCGGGACCTGCTCGATCATCTCCAGTCCGAGCGTGCCTTGCCCGGCGATGATGGCCGGGTGGTCGAAGGGCGGCAGCATCACCAGTCCCTCCTGCGCCACCAGCCGTTCGACCTCCTGCTGCGCCTCGTCCTGACTGTTGCCGATGATGCGGACATCCGCGCCAAGCCGACGGATTTCGTCGAGCTTGTTGCCCGGCACCAGTCGCGACATGCAGATCACCGCGCGCATGCCTTCCAGCTTCGCGGCATGGGCCAACGCACGGCCATGATTGCCGGTCGACGCCGCGACCACGCCGCGCGCCTTCTCCTCGGCGCTCAGCGAAGCAATGGCATTCGAGGCGCCGCGCAGCTTGAAGCTGCCGGTGGTCTGGCGGTGTTCAAGCTTGAGGTGGACGGGGATGCCCAGTCGTTCGGAAAGGCTGTGAGATAACCCTGTCGGCGTGCGTTCGATTTTGCCGGCAATTCGCTCCCGGGCGGCACGAATATCGTTAAGGGTGACTGTCGTCATGATCGTCAATCGCGCGGCAAAGGCAGCGTCATCAGACGGCCAAATTCGGGATGCGACGTCCCGTCGCCACACAACCGCAAACAATTCCAGGCGCTGGCCTGATTGCTGGTGACGACCGGGCGGTCGATCGCCTGTTCCATCCCGGGAACCGCGAGCGCTCCGCGCAATGCGGTGCAGGACACGAACAGTGCATCGGCCTGCGCATTCGTCGCCTCACGAGCCAGGTCGGCGATCGCTGCCGGCGCAATGCGCGCCATCTCGCGATCGTCCTCGAAGCCGAGGCAGGTGAAGCTGACGATCTCAAAGCCGCGCTCGGCGAAATACGTCGCCATCGGTCTGGAGGTTTCTACGGTGTAAGGGGTGAGGATGCTGATCTTCTTGGCACCCAGCGCCTTCAGCCCGCGCACGCCTGCCATGGGCGGCGTGACCACAGGAACACCCGGCTTGGCAGACTGGATCGCCGCCTCGATCTCGGCGTCGCCAATCACCACCGAGGCCGAGGTGCAGGAGTAGCAGATCGCGTCGAGCGGCTCGTCTGGCAGGATCAGCGCGGCGCCCGCCGCCAGCTCCGGCTGCATCTTGCGAAGGTTTTCCGGCGTCGTCGGATTCTTGTAGGGAATGCGCGCGACATAGACGCCGATGCGCTCGCTCGCCACCATGCGGCGGAAATCCGGTTCGCTGGTGTGGTCGGTGGCAAGGATGATCAGGCCGACGCGCTTTTCCAGCGGGCGCGCATCGAGCGCCGGCCTTGTCGGCATCAGCCTGATTTCGGGCAGCGGTTTCATCTTGAGAATTACCTTTCGATCTTGCCGTAGCGATGTTCCAGCCAGCGCAGCAGCACGACCGAGAAGAGGCTGATGACGAGGAAGAAAGCGCCGACCAGCGTGATCGGCTCAATGTAGCGATAGTAGGTGTTGGCGACGCTCTTTGCCTGGTTCATCAGCTCCAGCACGGTGATTGCCGATAGCAGCGGTGTCTCCTTGAACATCGCGATGAAATAATTGGCCAGCGCCGGGATCATCGGTGGGATCGCTTGCGGAATGATGATGTTGGTCCAGGTCTGCGTGGCGCTCAGATTGCAGGCCTTGGCCGCCTCCCACTGGCCGCGCGGCACGTTGTCGATGCCGGCGCGATAGACTTCCGCCGTGTAGGTGCCGTAGTGCAGGCCGAGCCCGATAACGCCGGCGACCAGCGGCGGCAACAGGATGCCGAAATCCGGCAGCACGTAGAAGATGAAATAGAGCTGCACCAGAAGCGGCGTGCCGCGGATGAATTCGGCCGCCCAACCAACGGTGCGCGACAGCGCCTTGTTGGGCGAGCGTCGTGCTAGCGCGATGCCCAGACCCACGACAGCGGCCAGCACGGAGCCGAGCAGCGTTGCCAGGATGGTGATCTTCACGCCCTGGATCAGCGTCGGCAGGATCTCCCAGACGAAGTTCCAGTCCCAATCCATCAGACGCGCACCCCGTCGAGGCCGCGCGCCATGCGGCGTTCCAATGAACGCACGCCCCAGGAGATGATCAGCGCCAGGGCGAAATAGATGATCAGGATGGTGGTGAACGGCGCCAGCGTGTTACCGGTCTGCGAGCGCACGACCTGCGCCTGAAAGGTGAGATCGGCGAGCGAGATCAGCGACACCACGGAGGTCGCCTTGAGCAGTTCGATGGCATTGTTGCCGAAGGTCGGCAGCATGATCAGCAGCGCCTGCGGCAGGATGACATGGCGCATGCCTTGCCAGCGGCCGAGGTTGAGCGCGATGCAGGCCTCATATTGTTCGCGGCCGACCGACTGGATGGCGCCGCGTACCACCTCGGCCGCATAGGCGCCGACATTGAGGCCCAGCGCCAGCACACCCGCCTGCAGCGGGGTCAGTTCGAGGCCGATCAACGGCAACACGAAATAGGCAAAGAACAGCTGCACGAAGATCGAGGTGCCGCGGAAGAATTCTATATAGACGGTTGCCAGCCAGCGCAGAGCAAAGAAGCGCGACACGCGGCCCATGCCGGCGAGGAAGGCCATGATCAGGGCGAGCACCGACCCCATCAGCGTCAGCTCGATGGTGACAAGCGCTCCCTGCAATATCAGGCCGAGGTAGCCGGACCACTGGGTCATTCGGGTTCCAACGTTGGCGGTTAGCTTCCTTCTCCCCGTTCACGGAGAGAAGATGCCAGTCCACCCTCCGAAGCTGCAGCGCAGCTGCTGCGGAGGACGGGCAGGCAGATGAGGGGCAGCGCTAAATTCCAGAACCTGGCGCCGCCCCTCATCCGGCCCTTCGGGCCACCTTCTCCCCGTGAACAGGGAGAAGGCAAAACGGCGCTATTTCGCCGCGCAGAGCTTGTCCCGCGTGGTCGACATCGCGGCTGCGGCCGAGAAGCCGTAGGGCTCGATGATCTTGGCGAACTCGCCGGATTTCTTCAGCTTGGCGAGCTCGACATCGAAGGCGTCGCGCAGGGCCTCATCGCCTTTCTTGAAGGCGGCGCCGTCGCAATAGACCGGCGCGCCGACCACCGGGGCGATGACTTCGAGGTTCGGATCGTTGGCTTTCTTGACGAGGTCGTTGATCGACAGGACGGGCAGCGAATAGGCGTCGATGCGGCCGTCCTGCAGCATCTTCAGGCCGCTCTGGCCGTCCGGCACGACGATGACGCGCTCGCGCGGCACGCCGGCGTTGAGCGCCAGCTTCTCCTCGGTGCCGCCACCGGGCGCGCCGATGGTGGCTGACGTGTCCTTGGCGACGTCCTCGTAGCTCTTGAAGCCCTTCGGATTGCCCTTCTTCACCAGCATCGCCTCGGCGTCGCACAGCACCGGCTCGGAATAGACGACCGCCGCGCAACGCTCCGGCTTCATGAACAGGCCGGCGGTGACGACGTCGAAGCGGCCGGCCTGCAGGCCGGGGATCATCGCGCCATATTCGGAGATCGAAGCGACGATGTCGGCAACACCGAGACGCTTGAAGACCTCGCGCGCCACGTCGGGCGCCGCACCCGAAACTTTGCCGTCGGCGGCGACCGCCGTATAGGGCGGCTCGTTGGCGATCGCGACGCGGGCAAAGCCCTGCGCCTTCAATTGCTCGAGCTTGCTGTCATCGGCCGAACCGGTGCTCGACGCGGCGAGCACCGCCGTCAGTGCGAGACCGGCGACGCCGGCCAGAATGCCAAGTTTCTTCATTGTTCCCAACTCCTTGTTGTCTTCTTGGTTTTGTCTGGGGCGGTCTTCCGCCCCGCAAAGCGGTCAGACACGATGTCCGGCTGCGATGATCTTCTTCAGGAAGCCTTGCGTGCGCTCCTGCTTTGGATGGCGGAAAATCTCGTCTGGTTTGCCCTCTTCGACGATCTTGCCGCGGTCGAAGAACAGCACGCGGTCGGCGAAGTCGTGGGCAAAGCCCATCTCGTGGGTGACCAGCAGCATGGTCATGTCGGTCTCTGCGGCGAGCTTGCGCATGACATTCATCACCTCCTCGACCAGCTCCGGATCGAGGGCCGACGTCACCTCGTCGAACAGCATGATCTTCGGCGACAATGCCAGCGCACGGGCAATCGCCACGCGCTGCTTCTGGCCGCCGGACAGCTGCGCCGGCATCGACTTCGCCTTGTCGGCCATGCCGACCATGTCGAGCAGTTCCATGGCCCGCTTTTCAGCGGCGGCGCGAGGCGTGCCCTTGGTCAGCATCGGCGCCAGCGTGACGTTATCCATGACGCATTTGTGCGGAAACAGATTGAACAGCTGGAAGACCATGCCGATCTTCTGCCGCATCTTGGTCAGGTGCCGCTCGTCGGCGGGCAGCAGCTGGCCGTTGCGCTCCATGTGATAGAGCTGCTCGCCATCGATCTGGATATGGCCGCCGTCGATCTTCTCCAGCGTCATCAGGATTCGCAGGATCGTCGTCTTGCCCGAGCCGGACGGGCCGATCAGCGCCAGCTTCTCGCCGGGCATGACCTGCATCGACAGGCCGTCCAGTACCTTGAACGAGCCGAAGCTCTTCGAAATGGCGTCGACCTTGATGATGGGTGAGGACAAATGAATTTCCCCTGCTGGAGAAGCCTGTGCCCTTAACGATGCGGAACGCGCCAAATCATGTCAATTGGGAAAATAAAATCATGACAATATTTCCGGCACTGCATGATTCCAGAGCAATTCCCGCTTAGATTGCGAGCAGCAGATGCTCCGGATCGCCAAGCAGCAACTTGGTGACAACGCCGAGGCCGGCGCGCAGTTCCCCCTCGGTGGTCGAGCCGAGCGAGATGCGCACCGCCGGATGCCAGGGCGCATCCGAGATGCGGAAGGAGGTGCCGGGCGCGATCGCCACGCCTTGCAGGCGGGCCTGGGCGACGAAGCTTTCCTCGGCACGGTCCGCGGGCAGTTGCAACCAGACATGCAGCCCGTCGCGCCTGGCGCGATAACCAACCCCGCCCAGCACCTCGGCTGCGATGTCCTGGCGGCGGCGCAATGCCGCGCGCTGCCAGCGAACGAGTTCCATCGCCGTGCCGTCGGTCACCCATTTGGTGGCGATCTCGGCCACCAGCGGCGTCGCCATCCAGTTCGACACCAGATGCCGGTTGGCAACGGCGGCGACATAGCGGTCGGGCGCCGCGAGATAGCCGATGCGCAGGCCAGGTACGGTGATCTTGGTGAAGGAAGTGACGTAGAGCGTGCGCTCCGGCGCAAAGGCGGCGACCGGCGGCGGCCGGTCCTCGATCAGCGGACCCAGCACATCGTTCTCGATGATGGCGATGTCGTGCTTGCGCGCGACCGCGGCGATCTCTTCGCGCCGCCGAGCGTCCATCAGCGTCGCCGTCGGGTTGATCACCGACGGTTGCACGAATACCGCGCGAATGTCGGTGAGCCGGCAGACCTCGTCCAACGCCTCCGGGATCAGGCCATTGCCGTCGATCGGCAGGCCTTCCAGGTTGAAGCCGAGATAGCGCGCCAGCGGCACCAGCGTGTGGTGGCCGATGGCCTCGGTGGCGACAGTCGATCCCGGCGGCGCAACGCTCATCAGCGCCACGGTCATCCCGGCGGTCGCGCCATTGGTCAGGCTGATATTCTGTGCGGAGGTGTCGAGCCCACACAGTTTCAGCCATTCGACAGCCACCGCGCGGTGACGCGGGAACACCATGTTGGGCCGGAACGACAACGCCGAACTGGATGGCAGGTTTTCGGCCAGCCAGCCCAGCGCCTGCTTCAGCCGCTCCAAATGCATCGGCTCGCAGACCGGCTTCAGGATTGACAGATCGATGACCTCGCCGAGGCGCTCCGGCAGATAGGGCGGCTCCGGGTCGCGGCGCTGCGTCTGGACAAAGCTGCCACGGCCGATCTCGCCCGAAATCAGGCCGCGCCGGATCAGTTCTTCGTAGGCGCGGCTGACCGTCTGCACCGACAGTTTTAAATCGTCTGCCAGCCTTCGATGCGTTGGAAGCCGCGCGCCGTTGGCCAGCCGCCCGTCATGAATGGCGCGGGCGAACTGGTCGGCCAGCGTTTGATAGGCTGGCCGGCGGATGAGCGCAGGGTCGGGTTGCCATGATGTCATGACTTAATAGAGATCGAAATCAGTGCAATTGACAATCGAAATAATGCGCCGTCATGGTGATGCCGACAAAAAGCGGACGCCGATGACATCGAAACTCGACGCGGTCGACCTCAGGATACTCGACGCCATCCAGCGCGACGGGCGCATCACCAAGCTGGCGCTGGCCGAACAGGTCGGGCTGTCGCCGACGCCGTGCTGGATGCGGCTGCGCAAGCTGGAGAAGGCAGGCATCGTCTCGGGCTACCACGCCAGGATCGCCATGCGCGTGGTGGCGCCGGTCGCCACCGTGTTGATGGAGGTGACGCTGGCCAGCCATCGCCAGGCCGATTTCGACCGCTTCGAACGCGTCATCCGCGACATCCCCGAAATCGTCGCCTGCTGGTCGGTGGGCGGCGGCGTCGACTATGTGGTCAAGGTGATGACGCGCGACATCGACGCCTATCAGCGGCTGGTCGACGACCTGCTGGAGCGCGAGATCGGCATCGACCGCTACTTCACCTACATCGTCACCAAGACGGTGAAGGACGAAATCGTGCTGCCGATAGCCGACCTGCTGCCGGCGTCGGCATAAGCCCGGAGAGAATGTCTGTCGGGACGGCACAATAGAGAGAGTCTCTCTCCTTCAGGGCGTCGAAACAGTCTCTCTGTCTGCATGTGACGGATAGTCTTCCCGCATCGTCCGAACCGGGAGGCCTCGACCATGTCCGCGCATTTTGCCCGCTCGCATCGCCATGAGGCGCTCGACCGCCTCTCCGACCGCCGGCTGCTGCGCGAGCTTGCCTATGTCGATGGGCATTGGACCGCGAGCGAAGCGGCCGAAAGCTTTGAAGTCACCGATCCGGCCACAGGCGCGACGGTCGCGTTTGTCGCCGCGCTCGATGCGCAGCAAACGACAAGGGCAATCGGTGCCGCCGCGCGTGCCTTCCCGGCTTGGCGGTCACTGCTGCCGCAGGAGCGGTCGAGAATTCTGCGAAAATGGTTCGAGCTGATCATCGCGGCGAAAGACGACCTTGCCCTGCTGATGACTTTGGAACAAGGCAAGCCGCTGCAGGAATCGCTCGGCGAAATCGACTATGCCGCCTCTTTCGTCGAATGGTATGCCGAAGAGGCAAAGCGCCTCAACGCCGAGAGCGTCACCAGCCATCTGCCGAATGCCGAAATGATGGTGCGGCGCGAGCCGCTCGGCGTTGTCGGCGTCGTCACGCCCTGGAATTTTCCGGCGGCGATGCTGACCCGCAAGGCGGCCGCCGCACTCGCCGCCGGCTGCACCATCGTCGCACACCCATCCTCGGAGACGCCGCTGTCGGCGCTGGCGCTGGCTGAACTCGGCGAGCGCGCCGGCCTGCCCGCCGGCGTCTTCAATGTCATCACCGGCAAGGCTGCTACCATTGTCGGTCGCATGTGCGAGGACCCGCGCGTTCGCGCCATAAGCTTCACCGGCTCGACCGAGATCGGCCGGCTGATCGCGGCGCAAAGCGCGCCGACGATGAAGCGGCTGGTGATGGAGCTTGGGGGCCACGCGCCGCTGATCGTCTTTGCCGATACCGATCTGGACAAGGCGGTGAGCATCGCCATCGATGCCAAATTCGCCACCTCCGGCCAGGACTGCCTCGCCGCCAACCGCATCTATGTCCAGCGCCCGATCTACGATCGCTTCTGCGCCGCTTTTGCCAGGCGTATCGAGGCGCTGCGCACCGGCAACGGCCTTACCGACAAGATCGACATCGGGCCGCTGATGCATGAGCGTGCCGTCGCAAAGGTCGAAGAGCAGGTCGCCGATGCCATCGCTCGTGGCGCGCGCTGTCTCACCGGCGGCAAGCGGCATCAGGCCGGGCCGCTGTTCTACCAGCCGACGCTGCTGGCCGATGTCAGCGACGAAGCGCTGATCATGCGCGAGGAGACCTTTGGGCCGGTCGCCGCCGTCACGCCGTTCGACAGTGAGGACGAGGTGATCGCCCGTGCCAACGCCACAGAATATGGCCTGGTCGCCTATGTCGTTACCGAGAACGGCGCCCGCCAGCAGCGCCTGGGCCGCGCGCTCGACTACGGCATGGTCGCTATCAACCGCGTCAAGATCACCGGCGCGCCGATCCCCTTCGGCGGCGTCAAGCAATCCGGCATCGGCCGCGAAGGCTCGCGCCACGGGCTCGAAGCTTTCACCGATCTGAAGTACCTCTGTCTGGACGTCACATAGTCCGTCCGGCCATCTCTCAAGGAGTCAAAAAATGCTCGACCAATCCAACGAACTCAATGCCTGGGATCGCGACCACTTCTTCCATCCCTCGACCCATATGGGCACTCATGCGCGGGGTGAATCGCCGACCCGCATCATGGCCGGCGGCGAGGGCGTCACGGTATGGGACAACAATGGCAGGAAGAGCATCGATGCCTTTGCCGGCCTCTATTGCGTCAATGTCGGCTATGGCCGCCAGAAGATCGCGGACGCGATCGCCACCCAGGCGAAAAACCTCGCCTATTACCACGCCTATGTCGGCCACGGCACCGAGGCTTCGATCACACTGGCCAAGATGATCATCGACCGCGCGCCGAAGGGCATGTCGAGGGTCTATTTCGGCCTCTCGGGTTCGGATGCCAACGAGACCAACATCAAGCTGATCTGGTACTACAACAATGTGCTGGGACGGCCGGAGAAGAAGAAGATCATCTCGCGCTGGCGCGGCTATCACGGCTCGGGCGTGATGACGGGATCACTGACCGGGCTCGACCTGTTCCACAACGCCTTCGACCTGCCGCGCGCGCCGGTCCTGCACACCGAAGCGCCCTACTATTTCCGCCGCGCCGACCGCTCGATGAGCGAGGAGCAGTTCTCGCAGCATTGCGCCGACAAGCTTGAAGAGATGATCCTGGCCGAAGGTCCCGAAACCGTCGCCGCCTTCATCGGCGAGCCGATCCTCGGTACTGGCGGCATCGTGCCGCCGCCGGCCGGCTACTGGGAGAAGATCCAGGCGGTGCTGAAGAAGTATGACGTGCTGCTGGTCGCCGACGAGGTGGTGACGGGCTTTGGCCGTCTTGGCACCATGTTCGGCTCCGACCACTATGGCATCAAGCCGGACCTGATCACCATCGCCAAAGGTTTGACCTCGGCCTATGCGCCGCTGTCGGGCGTTATCGTCGCCGACAAGATGTGGCAGGTGCTGGTGCAGGGCTCCGACAAGCTCGGTTCGCTCGGCCATGGCTGGACCTATGCGGCGCATCCGATCTGCGTCGCCGCCGGCGTCGCCAATCTCGAACTGGTCGACGAGATGGACCTGGTGACAAACGCCGGTGAGACCGGCGCTTATTTCCGCGCCGAACTGACCAAGGCTGTTGGCGGCCACAGACACGTCGGCGACGTGCGCGGCGACGGCATGCTGGCGGCGGTCGAGTTCGTCGCCGACAAGGACGACCGGGTGTTCTTCGATGCTTCGCTCAAGATCGGGCCGCAGGTGGCGACAGCACTTGCCGCCAGCGGTGTCATCGGCCGCGCCATGCCGCAGGGCGACATCCTTGGCTTCGCGCCGCCGCTCTGCCTGACGCGTGAGGAAGCCGACATCGTCGTTTCGAAAACCGCCGATGCCGTCAACAGCGTGTTTGCCAACCTCTGAGATCGACGATGAATGCCATGACCAAGACCCTCCCCGCCACCATGGCCGCCGTGCTGCTCACCGGGCATGGCGGACCGGAAAAGCTCGTCTATCGCACCGATGTGAAAGTGCCTGTGCCTGCCGCCGGCGAGGTGCTGGTCAGGGTCAGCGCTTGCGGTATGAACAACACCGATGTCTGGGTACGCCAGGGCGCCTATGGCACGGAGGAGGACGCTGCCGCCGTGTCGACGTGGCGGCGGCAAGGCAACACGCTTACCTTCCCGCGCATCCAGGGCACCGACACGGTCGGCACCATCGCTGCCGTCGGCGAAGGCGTTTCCCCGGGCCGTGTCGGCGAACGGGTAATGGTCGATTTTTCGATCTACAACCGCGACGACGATTCCCTCGCCGACATTGACTATATGGGCCACGGTCGCGACGGCGGGTACGCCGAGTACCAGACGGTGCCGGGCGAGAATGCGCATTTCGTCGATACTGACATGAGCGACGTCGAACTCGCCACCTTCTGCTGCGCCTACCTCACCGGCGAACAGATGCTGGAGCGCGCCGGGCTGAAAGCCGGCGAACGCGTGCTGGTCACCGGCGCCTCGGGCGGCGTCGGTTCCGGCATCGTGCAGCTGGCGCGGGCGCGCGGCGCCATTCCCTACGCCGTCGTCGGCAAGGGCAAGGAGCAGGCGGTGCGCGACATCGGCGCCGAAGCGGTTATTACCCGTGGGGTTGCCGATCTTCCCGCCGCCGTGAATGAAGCCACTGGCGGCCAGCCGATCGATGTGGTCGCCGATCTCGTCGGCGGCGCGATCTTCAACGACCTCTTGCGCATCCTGAGGCCCGAAGGCCGCTACACCACCGCCGGCGCGATTGCCGGTCCGGTCGTGCAGCTCGATCTCAGGACCATGTATCTCAAGCAGCTGCAACTGCACGGATCGAGCCAGGGGACGCGCGCCGACTTCCGCCGCATCGTTGGATACATCGAAGCGAAGAAAATCCGGCCGCTGGTCGGCGGTGTCTACAAACTGTCCGATTTCCACAAGGCGCAGGCCGACTTCATCGCCAAGGATTTCGTCGGCAAGCTGGTGGTTGTGCCGGACGCCATGTGGAACATCCGCGCATAACGGCTCCCAACGTCAGAGCGCGTCGTAAACGGCATCAATCAACACCTTGCGGCGTGGATCGACGTCGTCGAAACCCAGCATGCGGTTGGTGACGTAGCCGAATCCGACACCGGCGCCGGGATCGGCAAAATCGAGGGCGCCGCCCCCAGCCGCCATGGCCGAGGGATTGCGGCGACGCGCGGCTGGCATAGGCGGCGTCCTCGAGCTGAAAGCCGGCGGCGAATTGCCGGCGCTTGAGACATAGCGCGCATGAGGCGAACCGGAATCATCGCAACGAATGCAAGCCACAGGCCAGCAACCAGACCCTGCATCTTGACAGACGAGGCGAAAGCCAAAAGAGTGAAACCGGTTTCACTGGGGACCGCCGGTGCATTTCGATCTGTCCATTCTGCTCCCGCATCTGGGTTTTCTGGCGCGCGGCGCCGAACTCACGGCCGCGGCTTGCGCGCTGTCGCTGGTAGGAAGCGTCTTCATGGGCGCGTTGGTGGCGATCGCACGCACCTCCGCCTCGGCACTGCTTCGACGGATCGCCTTCGTCTATGTCGATCTCTTCCGCAATGTGCCGTTCATCGTCCAGCTGTTCTTCTTCTATTACGGCCTGCCCGAGCTCGGCATTTACATCGATGCCTTCACCACCGGCGTCGTGGCGCTTTCGATTGCCGGCGGCGCCTATGCCTCCGACATCATTCGCGCCGGCATCCTCGCCATCGACCAGGGCATCATCGACGCCGCTGAAGTGAGCGGCCTGTCCAGGCGCAAGATCTTCACCCGCATCGTGCTGCCGATTGCGCTGCGCACCTCCGTGCGACCGCTCGGATCCGTGCTCATCAACATGATCCTTACGTCCTCGATCCTCTCGACAATCACGCTCAACGAGCTCACCGGCTCAGCCCAGATCGTGGTCTCGCAGACCTATCGGCCCTTCGAGGTCTATATGGTGCTGCTCTGTGCCTATGCGGCCCTGACCTATCTGGTCTCGCTGGGCGTCACCCTGCTCCACCGCCATCTCAATCGGGACATGATGGAGGCGGTCGACTGATGCGGTTCAGCGACTTCACCTCCTACGACCTGATCCTGCTGGCGCAAGGTCTCGGCACCAACATCGCGCTGTTTCTCGTCACCTCTCTGATCGGACTGCTGATTGGCCTGAGCTGGGCACTGGTGCGGTTCTACCGTGTGCCGGTTCTGGCCCAGGTCGTCACCTTCCTGTCGGAGCTGTTGAAGAACTCGCCGGTGTTGGTGCAGCTGTTCCTGGTGTTCTTCGGCCTGCCGGCGCTGTTGCATATAAGGGTGACGCCGGTCACCGCAGCGACCATCACTCTGTCGGCGAACACCGCGGCATTCGTCTATGTCATCGCGGTCTCGGCGATCGAGTCGATCGAACGCGAGCAGGTCGAGGCCGCGCGTGTCTTCGGCCTGACCCGGTGGCAGGTCCTGCGCCATATCGTTTCGCCCCAGGCTGCCGCCTTCGCGGTCGGCCCGCTCGTCGCGCTGCTGGTCAACCAGCTTCAGGTGACGTCGCTGATTTCTGTCATCGGCGTCGTCGACCTGACCAAGATTGGCCACATCCTCAACATGCGAACCTTGAAGCCGTTCGTGGTCTGGACCGTCGTCGGGCTGCTCTACTATGGCGCGGCAAAGCTGGTCGCCCTGCTTGGCGAGCGTCTTGAAAACCGCCTGCGGGCGCACAGCGCCTGGCGGGGGCTTTAACATGCTCAAGATCGAAAACGTGCACAAAGCGTTCGGCGAGGTCACTGTGCTGGACGGCGTCGACCTGACGATCGCGCCCGGCGAAGTGGTCTCGATCCTCGGGTCGTCGGGGTCCGGCAAGTCGACACTGATCCGTTGCATCAACGGCCTCGAAAAGCTGAAGTCGGGCCGCATCACGGTCGACGATTTCGATGTCAGCAAGCCGAAGGAGCTGGCCGAGGCGCGCAAGCGCTCAGGCACCGTCTTCCAGCTGTTCAACCTCTATCCGCATATGAGCGCGCTTCAGAACATTACGCTCGCCCCGATCGAGGTGCTGAAGATGCCGCGCCCTGAGGCCGAGGCGCTGGCGCGCAAGCTGCTCGAGTCCGTCGGCCTCGCCGATCGGGCCAACGCCTACCCGGCGCAGTTGTCGGGCGGGCAGCGCCAGCGTGTCGGCATCTGCCGGGCGCTCGCCATGCAGCCGCGCTATCTGCTGCTCGATGAAGTGACCAGCGCGCTCGACCCGGAAATGACTTCCGAGGTGCTGGCCATCCTGGCAAAGCTCGCCGCGCAAGGCACGACGATGCTGTTCGTCACCCACGAGATCGAATTCGCGCGCGAGATTTCCAACCGCATCGTCTTCCTCGACAAGGGCAGGCTGGTGGTCGATCTGCCAACGGATCGTTTCTTCGCCGCGGACGGCGGCCGGGCGCAGCCGCGGGTTGCGCAGTTTCTCTCCAAGATGCGCAAGGACTAGGAATGCTGCTGTTAGCCAACAACGAAGCATGGCCGGGATTCGAAACCTCGGTGCAAATGCTGCGCGATGGCGCCGTCAGCCTGGACGCGATGGTTGCCGGCATCGGCATGGTGGAGAAAGAGGTCAAGGTTCGCAGCGTCGGTTATGGCGGCTGGCCGAACATGCTGGGCGAGATGGAGTTCGACGCCGGGGTCATGGACGGCAATACAAGAGAGGTCGGTTCAGTCGGCGCCGTGCCAAGGACCTTGGCGGTCGCTGCCCTGGCGCAGCAGGTAATGAAGCGCCTGCCGCATGTGATGCTGACCGGCGAAGGGGCGCGGCGCTTTGCCAGCGAAATCGGTTTTGCCGAAGACGAAGTCTTGTTCGAGGACAGCAAGCGCGTCTGGTGGGAGCGGCTGCAACAGGAACTCACACCGCAACAGCTGGCGAAATTCCCCGATATCGATCTGGCGCCGCTCAGCCGTACTATCACCGATCCCGAGCGGGTCCGCGACACCACCGTCTTCCTGTCGGCGGATGCGCGGCGCGGCATCCATGCCGCGACTTCGACCTCGGGCTGGGCCTGGAAATATCCGGGCCGGCTCGGCGATTCTCCCATTCCCGGCGCAGGCTTTTACGCCGACAGCCGCTATGGTGCGGCGGCGTGCACCCATACCGGCGAGATGACGATGCGCTGCGCCACCGCACGGACCGTCGTGCTGGCCATGAAGCTTGGCCGATCCCTGTCGGATGCGGTCGCGCTGGCGGTCGAGGAACTGGCTGAACTCGACACCGGCTTCCTGGCCGGAGTGGTCATCCACGCCGTCGACGCCGAGCAGAACCACGAGGTGGTGAATTTCAGATGCGAGGGCGAGGTCCGCTACTGGCTCTGGAAGGATTCCATGTCCGCACCCGAATTGCGGGCGGCAAGACGCGTCACTTGAAAATAAGGAGAGGAACCATGAAAACCGTACTGCGTGCCTTCGCCGCGCTGGCCATCGTGGCCGGTTCGGCATTTCCAGCCCTTGCCGGCATGATTGACGACATCCGCTCACGCGGCACCATTCGCATCGGCGTATCGCTCGGCGGCGAGCCGATCGGCTTTCGCGATGCACAAAACAACCCTGTCGGCTACGATGTCGATGTCGCGACGCTGCTGGCGCAAAAGCTCGGCGTGCCGGTCGAGTTCGTCGACGTCTCGGGCGATGCCCGTATTTCCATGCTGGTGTCGGGACAGATCGATGTCGCGGTCGCAAACACCTCGGCAACGCTCGAGCGGGCCAAGACCGTCAACTTCACCATCCCCTACAATCGGGCCGGGCTGCGCGTCATCGTCCAGAAGGATGCCGGGATAACCGACCTCAAGGGGCTCGCCGGCAAGAAGGTTGTCGTCGGCCGCGGCACCACGGGCGAAACCTTCCTCAAGGCAGCCGTGCCGGACGCAGAGCTCGTCTATGTCGACCAGTTCGCGCCCGACGGGGTTCTGCAGCTGCAACAGAAGCGCGTCGATGCGGCGATCGAGGATTCCTCGCTGCTCGATTACCTCGCAACCAAGACACCGAGCCTGGTGACGCTGCCTGGCCTCTATTCCAACGATCCGATCGGCATCGCGGTCGCCAAGGGCGATCCCGAATTCGTCCGCTGGCTCGACATGTTCGTGTCCGACTTCATCCAGTCAGGCACCTACGAGGCGACCTACAAGAAGTGGTGGGGGCCGGGCTCCAACCCGCCGGCGCTCAACCCGCTGTGGTGACACCCACTACCGGCAACCGATCGGCGCACAGTCGAGGCGCCGTCGCAACGATCGCCGATGTCGCGCGGCTGGCAGGCGTGTCGCGTGCCGCGGCCAGCCGTGCGCTGTCGAGCGGACCGCGACCGGTCTCGGCGGACAAACGCGAACGTGTCGTGCAGGCCGCCGCGCAGCTCGGCTACAAACCCAATCTCCTGGCGCAAAGCCTGACCACCAAGACCGTCAATCTGGTTGCCGTCGTGGTCAACCACATTCACGACCTTTCAGATCTCGACCTGTTCGACCGGCTGCTCGACGCAATCCAGTCGATCGGCAAGCAGGTCATCCTCATCCGCATCGGCTCGGCGGAAGGGGTCGAGGATTTTCTGCGCAACGGCGTTGCCTATCATGTCGATGCCGCCGTGGTGTTCTCCGACTTTGCCGATGCAGCGACGGTGCGGCGCATGTTTCGCTCGGACCTGGTCATCATGCTGAACGGACTGCATGACGATCTGTCACCCACCGTCATTCCCGATGAAGGCGTCGGCATCGCCGAGGCCGTGGCGGATGCGGCGGCCAAGCGCGCGCGCACGGCCAGCCTGCTGACCGGCCGTTCGTCCTCGCGGGTCGAACAGCTGCGCATCGGCCACTACCTCGAAGCGTTCCGGCATCATGGAATTGAACTGCTGCAGACGGTCCAGGGAGACTATTCCTACGAGTCGGGCTATGCGGCAGCCGCCGGCCTGACGGGACGCGGCTGTCCCGATGCGGTCTTTTGTACGTCCGACGCGATGGCCATGGGTGTTCTGGATGTCTGCCGGGCGGATTTCCCCGACAACCGGCCCAGCCGCTTCCGCCTCTATGGCTTCGACAATGTGTCCCTGACCAATTTCGACGCCTACCCGATATCGTCAATCGGCTACGACAAATCAGACTATGTGGGTCATATCGTCGGCGCCCTCTCCAATCCGCAGGTCTTCATGCCCGGCCAGCCGCCTGTCGTTATATTGACCCGGCTGATTTCGCGCTTGACCGCGTAACTAGCGCCGATGTTGGACTGCTTGTCCGGCGTCGATCTCCCAGAGATCGAACGGAGATCGCGCCGGACAATGTACCGGCGCTACTGCAATTTCGCCTGCAGCGCGTTGACGTCGTCGGTTGTCATTTCACCGTCGGTCGTCACCTTGCCGTCGACGATCTTCCACAGCCGGAACGGACCGGTGATGTCGCCATATTTGTCGAAGCTGACCGGACCGATGACGCCTTCATAGCGGATCGGCTTGCCGTCCTTGATCAGGCCGAGCGCCTTGGCGAACTCGTCCTTGCCGGCATAGATCGGTGTGCCGGCAAGATCGACCGCCTTGTACATGGCATCCTTGATCTTGGCTGGATCCTCGGAGCCGGCAATGGCAATGGCGAGACCGACAATGGCGCCGGCATCATAGGAACGGTCGGCTGCCGGGTTCGACGGTTCGATGCCCGAAAACTCCTTGTAGTTTTTCAGGAAATAGTCGGTGGATGCCGTCGGGCTGGTGCCGGAAGAGGTACCATAGGCATCCTTCAGATAATCGGCGCCGACGGATTCGATGAAGTCCGGGCTGTTCATGCCGTCATTGAGCAGGAATTTCTGCACGCCGCCCTGCGATATCCAGGTGCGGGCGACCGTTGCGCCGTCGACCGGCGTGCTGACGAGGTAGAGTCCGTCCGGCTCGCCTCCCATCGCCGCCGTCACTTCCGAAGCATAGCTCGACTGCTTTTCATTATAGGGCGTGTCGGAGACGATGGTGCCGCCGAGCGCTTTGTAGGCACGCGAGAATTCGGCCACCATGTTGACGCCGAAGTCGTTGTTGACATGGATGATCGACAGTTTCTTGAAGCCCTTGTCGATGGCGTATTTGGCGGCGGCCACGCCTTGCAGCGCATCCGACGTGATGGTGCGGAAGAAGATGCCGTTGGTCTTGCCGTCGCGGCCAAGGGCGGTCAGCGTCGGCGAGGACGAAGCCGGCGACACCTGCACGATCTTGGCCGGCCCGGTGACCGAGGTCAAAATCGGGATCGACACCGAGGAGATGATGCCGCCGATGATCACCGGCACCTTCTTGACCTGTACCAGCTGGGTCGCGGCATCGACCGCGATATTGCCCTGGCTCTGGCTGTCGCGCGTGTCGGTTGCGAGATCGCAGCCGCGTACGCCACCGGCTTCATTGATGTCGCGGAAGGCCATTTCGACGGACTTCGCGCCGGCCTGGCCGTATTCGCCGGCCGGACCGGTGAGCTCCATGACCAGGCCGACGGTGATCTTGCAGTCCGCTGCGTGTGCGGCGCCGGCCATCGTCACGAGAGCCAGTGCTGTGGTGATTTGAAGTATCGTCTTCTTCATTGCCGTTCCCCTTTTTTTGTTTGAACTTTTGCCTGTTCAGCCTTCCGGCGCCTGCAGCCAGGTCTCATGCAGATGCCGCCATTCGACGCCGTTTGGTGCCGATGAACTGGTGGTGAAGACCGCACTGGACTGCCGGCGACTGTGTTTGCCGGCGCGCAGTTGCGCCTCGATGTAGAAGATGACGATCGTGTCCGCGTCCTGCCAACCCGGCCTGATGTCCTCGATCGATATGGCAAAACCGTCGTCGCAAGTGGCGCGGCTTGTCCGGACATGATCTACGACCGCGTCGCGATCGAGGATCTGGCCATTCGGCGCCACCATGGTGAGGCCTTCGCCCATGACAGCCTCGAAGCGGCCGAACTCCACAGCGTCGGCTCGCGCGGCGACAAACCAGTCGACGAAGAAGCGATGCAGGTCGATGATTTCAGCGCTGGCACGCGAAAAAAGGGAAGGCTCTCCGCTCATTTCTTCCCCGCATTGAGGTTGTAATGCATGATCGAGCCGTGGCGGCCATGACGGTCGCGCTCCAGCGCGTAGACATCGCCCGCGAGGCCGGTGCCTTGTGCGATGGCGGCAGCAATCCGCGCGCGATCGTCGGCGTCGAGCGCGACGTCCATGATTTTCGTATTGGCCAGCGCATGTGCCTGGTTGCGCGCACCCACAATGACGGCCGCGACCTGCGGCTGCTCGAGCACCCATGCCGAGGCGATGGTGGCAATGTCGACGCCGTGGCGATCGCCGACCGCTTTCAGCGCCTTGAGCAGGGACTGGAACAGCTCCCAGCCGCCGAAGTCGTCGATGATCAGCTTGTATTTGACCAGCGAGCGGTTTTCGAGCGGCGTGGAGGGCTCGGCCACGCCAAGCCATTTGTCGCTGAGGAAGCCGCCCGCCACCGAGCCGTAGCAGAGGAAGCGGACACCGTTCTTAGCGGCAAGGCCCGCAAGGCTGTTTGCCGGCCGCTGGTCGAGCACTGAATATTGCAGTTGCTGGCTGACCAGCGGGATGCCCGCGGAGAGGATTTCGGCTAGCCTCGGCGTATCGAAATTGGTGGTGCCGAGATTGCGCACCTTGCCTTCCAGCCGAAGCTCGTCGAGCCAACCCATCGCCTCGACGTAACGAGGCTGGTCATAATCCCACCAGTGAAACTGCACGAGGTCGATCCGCTCGGTCTTGAGCCTGCGAAGCGACTGATCGACGATGCCCCTGATGTAGTCGCGGCTGATGCCTGCCAGTCGTTCGAGGTCCGGCACCAGCTTGGTGTGCACCTTCATCCTGGCCGCGACATCGAGACCGCGCTCGCCGGCCAGCCGCAGGCGCGCGGCGCCGATCAGTTCCTCGACGCCGGTGTAGATGTCGGCGCAGTCATAGGTCCAGATGCCGGCATCGAAAGTGGCGATGAGGTCGGTCACCGCCTGGCTGCGGTCGACGGCGCCATGCCCGCCGGCCAGCTGCCAGCCACCGCGGATGACTCGCGAGATCCCATAGCCGGGGCTGAGTTCGATGGTCCTGGCGGTCATCCCTTGTCGGTCTCCTTCGGCAGCGGCACGGCCGTGGTTTCGGCATGGCTGAACCGCCGCTTGGCAAGCCTGACGATGCGGAGCCGGCTGGCGCAATTGGGATCGGGACAGGCGATCTCGGCATCCGAGGTCATCCAGTCATTTGCATGCGTCGGGCGCTGCTTTGCCGCCAGGAGCGGCAACACGGCCGAGATCGAATAGATCGAAAAACCCTGCCCTGCCGGCAGCGAGAGCATTTCGCCCTTGAGTTCGAAATAGTCGCCGGCCCTGGCGCCGCAATAGACCGGCTTGCCCTCGGGGATGACCGCTTCGACGCGCAGATCGAAGAGTTCGAAACTGTCGTCGGCCATTCAGGCCTCCACCAGGCTGAAGGTGATGTCACAGGCGCCGTTGCGGCGGATGACGCCGCAGGCGGCGGCAAACTGATCGCGCTCTCCGGCAAGCACTTGCGCGACCACGCTGCCGGCCAGCCAGCCGATCGGGAACAGCAGCCGCGCCCCCTGCCCGTAGTACAGGCCGATATCGAAGATGGCATTGGGATTGCCGCCCCACACGCGTGGCGGCACATAGGACAGCACGATATCGCCGGGCTGCGGCGTCAGCGTTGCATTCTCCGGTGGCAAAGACTGGGCATAGGCCTGGCCGTGGAGATCGGCTGACGGAACCGGGCACGAGATTTCCGGTCCTGTCCACATCGCATGGATGCCTGGGATGATGCGTGGCTGCGCCAGATACGCCAGCAGGAAGGCGGCATTCTCCGGCGCCTTTTCGGGCAATAGCAGCGCCGTCACGGAAAGCTTCGAGCGTGGTTCTGTGATGCCGATGGCGGGCTTGGGCATGTCAGTCCTTCGCCGATTGAAGTTTGTCGCGCAGGAAGGCGAAGGGGCGGCTGATGTCGGCTACCAGCGCCTCGCGCGCCGCTTGCGCATCCTGTTTGGCAAGTGCCGCGACAATTCGACGATGATAGTGGGCGGTATCAACCTCGCCTGCCTCGGAGAAGGCATAGATGGCGACGCGGATGCAGGGACCCGATTGAAGCCAGAGGCTTTCGATCATCGGGATCAGCACAGCCGAGCCGCAGCAGCGGTAGATCTCAAAATGGAAGCTCTGGTTGAGCGTCGCTTCGCGATCGATATCCTTCTTGTGCTTCAGGGCCCGCATCTCGTCCCACTCGCCCAGCATGGCTTCGATCGATGCGATCTGGCGCGGGCTCATGCGCCTGGCGGCAAGCGCTATCGCTTCGCCTTCGATGAGGGAGCGGGCACGCAGGAGGTCGTCGATGCGCTCCAGCGTGATCGGCGGCACGCGCACGGAACGGTTGGGCAGCGCCTCCAGCGCCTTTTCCGTGATCAGCCGGCCGAGCGCTTCGCGTACCGGCATGGTCGAGGTGACCAGCGCATCGGCAAGACCACGGATGGTCAGCACCTGGTTTGGCTCGAAAAGGCCACCGATCAGAGCACGGCGCAACTCGGAATAGACGCGATCCTGCACCGTCTCGCGGCCGACCGGCGTAAGCTGGGCTGCGATCGTCTCGTTGTTCTTTTCGATGGCAGCCTTCTGCATTACCGGCATTTGCCCCGTTTTCGGCTTGCGAATGAAATTAAAGCCGAATAGCGTGATCAAAGCAAGTGTGATCACAAATCAAAAATCAGGAGGCGACAACGATCGTCTTCGGCCAGAGGGTTTGATGAGCGATGCAGCGGAGCGCCAACGGCAGGAGACCCGTGCGCCAGTTCTGACGGCACGAAACGTCGTCAGGCGTTTTGGCGGCCTTGTCGCCGTCAACGATGTCTCGTTTGATGTCAAAGCGGGCGAAATCCTCGGCCTGATCGGGCCGAATGGCGCCGGCAAGACGACGATGTTCGATCTGTTGGCGGGCAGCATATTGCCAACCAGCGGCGATATCCTGCTCAATGGCACGCGCGTCTCCGGCGAAGCCGCTCATCTGCGTATCGGCCGTGGTCTTGGCCGCACCTTCCAGATCCCGCGCCCCCTGCCCAATCTGACGCTGATCGAAAACATCATGCTGGCGGCGCAGGGCCAAGCCGGCGAAAAATTGCTCGCCAACTTCGTCACGCCGTGGCGAGTGGCGGCACAGGAAAGAGCAGCCAGGGCAAAGGCACTCGAGCTGCTCGAGCTCGTCTCGCTCGCTCGGCTGGCGCACGAACCGGCGCGCGTGCTTTCCGGCGGTCAACGCAAGCTGCTCGAACTCGCCCGCGTCATGATGGCCGATCCGGCGATCATCCTGCTCGACGAACCGGCCGCCGGCGTCAACGCGACGCTGCTCGAGATCATCATCGACCGCATCCGCGACATCAACGCGCACGGCATCACCTTTCTGCTGATCGAGCACAATATCGACATGGTGACGCGGCTCTGCCATCGCGTCCTCGTCATGGCGAGCGGCCAGTTGCTCAGCGAAGGCACGGCGGAAGAGGTCGCCCGCGACCCGCGCGTCATCGAGGCCTATCTCGGAGGTGCGGCATGAGCGAAACTGTCCTCAACGTCCGCAATCTCGAGGCCGGCTATGAGCCCGGCGTGCCGATTGTGCGCGGCGCCTCGATCACCGTCGGCAAGGGGGAGATCGTCGTCGTGCTCGGCCCCAACGGCGCCGGCAAGTCGAGCTTCATCAAGGCGATCGCCGGCCTTGTCCCGATCACCGGCGGCACCGTATTTCTGGACGGCAAGGACATCACCGCCGCTCCCGCGCACACCATGGTTCGGCTCGGCCTGGCCTTCGTACCGCAGACGGAGAACATCTTCCCGCTGATGTCGGTCGAGGACAATCTGAAGGTCGCCTGCGGCATCCTCGAGCGACGCGAAATCCCTGCCCGCATCGAGGAAATGTATGCGGCCTTCCCCGACCTCGTCCGCCAGCGCCGCACCGCCGCCGGCAATCTGTCGGGCGGACAGCGGCAGATGCTCGCCGTCGCACGTGCGCTGATCGTCCATCCCAAGGTGCTGCTGCTCGACGAGCCATCGGCCGGCCTCTCGCCGAAATTCGTATCGATGGTGTTCGAGATGCTGGCCGGCATCCGCAGGTCCGGCGTCACCATCCTGCTGGTCGAACAGAACGCCAAGGCAGCGCTGGCCATCGGCGACCGCGCCTATGTGCTGGTCGAAGGCAAGGACCGGCACGAGGGTGTGGCGTCCGAATTGTGGAACGATCCTGTCGTCGCCGAACTCTATCTCGGCCAACGCCCTCACGCCGGCAAGGGAGGCGCGGCATGAGCCTGCAATTTGTCGTCGATGGGTTGCTGACCGGTTCGATGATCGGCCTCGGCGCCATTGGCGTGACGCTCACCTATTCGATCCTGCGCTTCTCGAACTTCTCCCATGGCGACTTCATGGCCTGGGGCACCTATGCGACGCTCGCCGTCGTCAGCACCATCGGCGCGATGTTCGGCAAGGTGGAGCCCATTGGACCGCTGTCCTTCGGCTGGTCGCTGCTGGTTGCGCTGGTTGTCGGCATGACTTTCACCGCCCTGCTGGCGCTGTTGCTCGACAAGGTGCTGTTTTCGCGGCTGCGCTCGCAGGGGCAAGCCATCATCGTGGTGATGGCGAGCTTCGGCGCCTCGATGGCGCTGCGCAGCCTGCTCGAATTCACCTTCAGCTCACGCCCGACCTATTTCAGCCGGGCGATCCAGATCGCCATGCCGGTCGGCTTCGGCATCCGCATCACGCCCGATCAGATCGCGCTGCTGCTGCTGACCGCAGTGCTGGTGCTCGGCGTGCATCTGTTGATGACACGCACGCAGACCGGCCGCTCCATGCAGGCGCTGAGCCAGAATGCGGCCCTGGCCCGCATCGTCGGCATCGATGTTGCCTCCGTGGTGCGCGTCACCTGGATCATCGGCGGGGCGCTGGCCTGTGTGGCCGGCGTGATGATCGGCATTCTGGTGCAGATCCGCCCGTTCATGGGCTTCGACATGCTGCTACCGATGTTCGCCGCCGCCATCCTGGGCGGCATCGGCAGCATACCGGGCGCCGTGCTCGGCGGCCTGATCATTGGCCTTGCCGAAGCCGGTGCGGTGCAGCTGATCGGCGCCGAATGGCGCGCCGCAATCTCCTTCATCATCCTGATGGCGGTGCTGTTCGTGCGGCCGATCGGCCTGTTTGGTGTGAGGGAACGCTGATGGACCTGCTCGGCTACGGCGCCTTCTTCCTGACCACCGCACTGATCTTTTCGCTGGTCACACTGGGGCTCAATCTGCAGTGGGGGCTGACTGGCCTTTTCAATGTCGGTCTTGCCGGTTTCGTCGCCATCGGCGCCTATACATCGGCGCTGCTCACGACCCCGGACGATGCCGCGCGCTTCGGCGGCTTCGGTCTGCCGATCCTGGCCGGCTGGGCGGGCGCCATGGTCGTCGGCGGTATCGCCGCAGCACTTACCGGCATGGCCACGCTGCGTCTGCGATCCGACTACCTGGCGATCACCACCTTCGGCGTCGCCGTCGTCGTGCAGCTGGTCGCGCTCAACGCGCAGAAACTCACCGGCGGCCCGTTCGGCATCGGTTTCATCCCGCGCCCGTTCGGCGGCCTTGCCGAAACGCCGCTGCTGTTCAACCTGTCGAACCTCGCCGTCGTTTCGGCTGTGACGCTGATCGCCTATCTCGCTCTGGAGCACCTGTCGCGCAGCCCCTGGGGCCGCGTGCTCAAGGCGCTGCGCGAGGACGAGCGAGCGGCGATTTCGCTGGGCAAGAGCGCGCGCTTCTACCGCGTCCAGGCCTTCGCCGTCGGCGGCGCTATCATGGCGCTGGCCGGCGCTTTGCAGGCGCATTTCACCGGCTTCATCGCGCCCGATAACTATCTGCCGATCCTGACCTTCCAGGTCTGGGTGATGCTGATCGTCGGCGGCTCGGGCAGCAATGCCGGCGCCGTTGCCGGCAGCATCCTGGTCTGGGCGATATGGGCGGGGTCGGGCACGCTGACCAGCGTGCTGTTTGCGCCCGAGCAGCAAGCACGCGCGGCCTCGCTGCAGATCGTCGCCATCGGCGTCATGCTGTGCGTCATCCTGCTGATCCGGCCGAACGGATTGTTCGGCGATCGGCCGCGCCGGCCGAAGCCCGGCAAACAGACAAAGGCGGCGGCCAGCGAGAACGAGGCCGGACCATGAATGCCATGATCCGGCAAGACGTGCATGGCGTTTCACTCTGGCATGCCGTCAGCCGCAACCGCCGCGACCGGGGCACGCTGCAAGGCGGGCTCGACGTCGATCTCGCAATCGTTGGCGGCGGCTTTTCCGGCCTGTCGACGGCATTGCATGCCGCCGAGAAAGGGCTTTCGGTCGCGGTCCTTGAAGCCGAATTCCTTGCCTGGGGTGCGACCGGCCGGAATGCCGGCTTCGTCGTTCCGAACTTCGCCAAGCGGGATCCAGACGACATCATCGCCGAACTCGGACCCGAGCGCGGCGGGCGCCTGGTTGACTTAGCCGCCGGCAGCGCCGACCTGGTCTTCGGGCTGATCAAGCGGCACGGCATCGAATGCGACGCTGTGCAGAATGGTTGGATCCAGCCGGCGCATTCGTCCGCCGCGCTGGAAAAGACGCGATCGCGCGCCGAGCAATGGGCGGCGCGGGGCAGGCCGACCGTTGCGCTCGATGCCATGGCGGTCACGGAGCTCACCGGCATCGACGGCTATGCCGGCGGCTGGATGGACAGATCTGGCGGCGTCCTCAATCCGGTCGAGTATGCGCGCAGCCTGGCCGATGCCGCCGAAAAAGCCGGCGCGCGGATCTTCGAGCAGACGCGCGTCGCTTCCATTGACCGCGCTGCGGATGGCTGGACCTTGACGACCGCATCCGGCGCCGTGCGTGCGGGCAAGGTGGTGATCGCCACCAACGCCTATGGCGGGGCACTGAACCGGACACTGGCGCGGACCTATATCCCGCTGAAAGTCTTCCAGATCGCCACTGCGCCGCTGTCGCGGGCCATACGCGCGCGCCTGCTGCCCGGCGGCCAGGGCGTTGGCGACACCAGGCGCAACCTGTTCACGTGCCGCTTCGATGGCCAGAACCGGCTGATCAGCGGCGGCATGCATGTCGTCGGAGCCGGCGCTGAGACGCGCATGCCGCAAACGATCTGGCGACGGCTCGCCAGGCATCTCGATTTGCCTGACCTGCCGCCGCTTGCCTACAGCTGGACAGGCGTGGCGGCGGTGGTGCCGGATTTCCTGCCGCGTCTCATCGACCTCGGCCCTGGCCTGATCGCCGGCTTCGCCTGCAACGGTCGCGGCATCGCCATGACCACGGCAATGGGCAAAGTGCTGGCGGACTGGGCGAGCGGAACGGACGCCCGCGATCTGCCGCTCCCCTTCGCGCCGCCAGCGCCGATCCCGCTGCATAAGCTCGTGCGCTATGCACCGAATATGCTGCTCCCCTGGAGCATCCTGCGCGACCGGCTGGATTAGACAGCCAAGCCAGGTGATCCCCCCTGCCGGCGCGCTCATGGCGGCCCGAAAAGGACCGCCACCACCTTCCGCAATCGATGACCATGGTGGCCCAAGAGGATATCGTCAGATCCCCTCCCCAGCCAGCCGCATCTACTCCGCAGCCTGAACCCGATTGGCCTGGATGACCGCCCGGATCTCGGACCGGCAGGAGCCGCAATTTGTGCCCGCCTTCAGGGCGCCGCCTATGGCTTCGATTGTCGTGCACCCGGCCGCCACTGCCGCCACGATCTGGTTGACCCCGACGTTGAAACAGGAGCAGACGGTCGCGCCCGCATCGGGCCGATCGGCGCCGGCGCGACCGGCGACGATCCTGAAGCGTTCGCGCTGGCTGGTGTGAACCTCCTGGAGTTGCTGTGCCGCCCAACCCCGCGAAACCGCCACCGGTCCCGACGCGATAAACAAAGCCCCGGCGAGGTGCTGGTCGTCGAAGGCAGCAATACGATGCTGGCCGGTATCGCGGTCGTGATAAGCGAGCGTATCGGCTACGGGAACATCGAAAAGCGAACCAGCAAAACCAGCCCAGTCGATGTCGTCGTCAGCAAAGGCAAGCTCCACCCGCCAGCCGCCCTTGCATTTGGCCATGGCCCAGTAGTCTGCTGCGACCGCCACCGGCTTGCGGCGCACCACGGCGAAGCCGAAGGCTCTCGCGGCGAACTTCTCGATGCGGGCGCCGACATGTTTCAGCGCAGGCTGACCGGAAACCGGATCGGTCAGAGGCGCGGTCAGCGTGTCGAGCCGGCCTTTTGCCGAAAACTGGTCAGTCCAGTGCATCGGCGCAAACACGCTGCCCTGGCGCTGGCGTGCCGTCACCAGCGCGCGCACCAGCACATCGCCGCGCGGGCTGGAGACGCGCACAATGTCGGCGTCGCCAATGCCGTGATGCGTGGCATCCGCCGGGTGGATCTCGACGAAGGGCTCGGCCATGTGCTGGGAGAGACGTGGGCTTTTCCCAGTGCGGGTCATCGTGTGCCAATGGTCGCGAACACGGCCGGTGTTGAGGATCAGCGGATAGTTCGGGCTGGTGCGTGTCTCGACGATGGGACGAATGGCGATGAAGCGGGCCTTGCGGTCGGGATTGTAGAAATTGCCGTTGGCGAAGAAGCGGGTGCTGGAAGGGTCAAGTCCCGCTTGAACACCCCCCTCTGTCCTGCCGGACATCTCCCCCGCAAGGGGGGAGATTGGCAGCTTTGACGCCGGCATATCTTCTGCATCGTTGATAATTGGCGAAGGCCGAGGCGACGGCTGATCTCCCCCCTTGCGGGGGAGATGGCCGGCAGGCCAGAGGGGGGTGGCTGTGCTCGGCGCCGGCCATTGGAAAGGCTCAAGCGCTGCATAGGCCTCCTTATCAACACCAGCATAAGCGCCAATATCAAAATCCCGTGCGCCGTCATTCTCGAACCCGGACAGCGCGGCGTGTCCGGCGAAGATTTCCGCTGGCGACGAATAGGAAAACGCCTCGTCAAACCCCATCCGCTTGCCCACCTCGGCGACGATCAACCAATCCGGCCGCGCCTCACCGGGCACAGCAAGAAAGCTGCGCTGGCGCGAGATGCGGCGCTCTGAATTGGTCACGGTGCCGTCCTTCTCGCCCCATGCGGCGGCGGGCAGCCGCACATGGGCGTGGCGCATGGTGTCCGTGCTCGCCAGCACATCCGAAACCACGACGAACGGGCAAGCCTTGATCGCCGCCTCGACGGCATCGGCATCCGGCATCGAGTCGACCGGGTTGGTGGCCATGATCCACAATGCCTTGATGCGGCCGGCGGCGATCGCCTGAAACATCTCGACCGCCTTCAGACCGGGCTTTGGGGCGACGGCCGGCGCATTCCAGAAACGCTGCACGCGGTCGCGGTGCTCGGGGTTTTCGATCTCCATATGGGCGGCCAGCATATTGGCCATGCCGCCGACCTCGCGGCCGCCCATGGCGTTGGGCTGGCCGGTCACTGAAAACGGTCCTGCCCCAGGTTTGCCGATGCGGCCGGTGGCGAGATGGCAGTTGATGATGGCGTTGACCTTGTCGGTGCCCGAAGACGACTGGTTCACGCCTTGGCTGTAGACCGTCACTGTCTTTGCGGTGGTGGCAAACAGGCTATAGAAGCGGGCAAGCTCCTCTTCGCTCAAGCCGGTGGCGGCGGCAACGCCGGCAAGATCGAGTTTCGAGGCAGCGAAGAGCGCTTGCCCGAAGCCGGTCGTGTGGGCGGTGATGTAAGCGCGGTCGAGTGCGTTGTGCTGGCCGAGCCAGGCGAGCAGACCAGTGAACAAAGCAACGTCGCCATCCGGCGCGATCGCCAGGTGAATGTCGGCGATATCAGCGGTCATGGTGCGGCGCGGGTCGACCAGCACGACCTTCATCTCCGGTCGTTTTTCCCGGGCCGCCGCGATGCGCTGGAAGAGCACGGGATGGCACCAGGCGAGATTGGAGCCGACCAGCACAATCAGGTCGGCGAGCTCGAGATCCTCGTAGGTGCCGGGCACGGTGTCGGAGCCGAAGGCGCGGCGGTGGCCGGCAACCGAGGAGGCCATGCATAGCCGCGAATTGGTGTCGATGTTGGCCGAGCCGATGAAGCCCTTCATCAGCTTGTTGGCGACATAGTAGTCTTCGGTCAGCAACTGGCCGGAGACATAGAAGGCGACGGAGTCAGGACCGTGCTCGGCGATGGTTTGCGAAAAGGTCGAAGCGACGCGGTCGAGCGCCTCGTCCCAGCCGGTACGGCGACCGTGGATTTCGGGGTAGAGCAGCCTGCCGTCGAGGTCGATGGTTTCGGCCAGGGCCGAGCCCTTGGAGCAGAGCCGGCCGAAGTTCGCTGGATGTTCGGGGTGGGGGCCGGCGGGGGCTTGACCCGCCCCCCGGCAGATAGACCCCCCCCCCCCACCCCCCCCCCCCAAAAGGGGGGGGGGGGGGAAACCCAAA